>CAYTLX010000009.1:0-16508 GCA_964438645.1 uncultured Saprospiraceae bacterium
ATGCCCAACTCATCAGCCTTACGGGCTTGGCAAATATCCAAAATGCCAACGGTATTGTCCGAATTTACAACAATACCCTGCTCCCTAGTTTGAAAGGGCTCCGTATTTTGAAGGCGATTCAAGGGGATTTGACCATTCAGTCCAACGATGCCCTAAAGAGTGTGGATGGGCTAGATAGCTTGGAGTCCATAGGCAACAACTGCTCCATTACCTACAATCCAAGCTTGGCGGATTTAGATGCTTTCGCAAAATTAACCACTATCGGAGCCGACTTATATATCGGTAGTAATACCAGCCTATCGGATTGTACGGGCATCTGTGATTTACTCAATAAAAATGGCATCAGTGGCAATATTTCCATCGGGGATAACCTATCCAATTGTCTCAATAATTCGGTTTTAATACCCTATTGCCAAGCGCTGCCAACAGCGACAGTATATCACCCAAGCATTGATATTTATCCAAATCCAGCCCACAACTACCTAAAAATCAACGATGTATATAATCCAACGATTAATCAACTCGTAGTCTATACCCTTGCGGGAAAAAAGATGCTTACGCAAAAAAATAAAAATAACCTACTGGATATATCCCATTTGTCCACAGGAATGTATATACTTGCAGTCCATACGAATAATCTGGTTTACTATCAGAAATTTGTAGTAGATTAATAATCGAACGCCACTTAATACACCGTGTGACTGACCAACCAAAATTCTACGGTGTACTAAACCAAAATCACCCGAGTTCCTTACCATGATTAACCAAAAACAACCAAAATTTGTCAGCACGCAAGAAGATTTTGATGAATTTATCCAGCAACACCAAGGCATCACATGGCTTGGATTTGACACTGAGTTTATCGGTGAAAACAGATTAATTCCCCTATTGTGTTTGATACAAATATCAAGCGAACATGGGATATTTTTAATTGACCCAATTGCCTTAAAGGACATAACCCCACTACTCCACTGGTTTGAAGATCCTAATATTCTCAAAATCACCCATGCTGGAAATAATGACTACGCACTGCTCTATGCGCTCTATACGACGAAGCCCCAAAATGTCTTTGATGTACAGATAGCCGCAGGATTTTTGGGTTTCCCCTACCCTGTCGGCTTTCAGAAAATGATAAAATCTGTATTGGATAGATCCATTGGAAAAGCGGCTTCAGTGACCGACTGGAGTATCCGCCCTTTGTCCGAGAAGCAATTGGTGTATGCCGCTGATGACGTACGACATTTGTACGATTTATGGACTGTTTTTTCTGCGACGCTCAAAGACAAAGAATTATACGAATGGGCACAAGAAGAATTTAAACTAATGGTGCACAATGCCACCGTTTCTTCTAATTGGAAAGAAGAATTTTTTAAATTCAAGCAAATGACCAAGCTTCACACAAGAGAGAAGTTATTGGTACTCAGGCTTTTACGTTGGAGAGCACAGATGGCGACGGAAAAAAACATCTCCAAAGATGCCATCTTTCCCCACAAGATGATCATGGAAGTAGTCAAAAACATCAAACAATCCAAAAACGAAATCGCCAAACATCGGCTACTCAACCGCTCTAAAGTAAAACGCAACTGGCTAATGTTCAAAGATTTTTGGGCAGCATCTGACCGCACTGATGAAGAAAATGAAATGCTCAAGGTCGTCAGCAATATCAAACGAAAATCGCCCGAAGAAAATCTCCGATACGCCTTCTTAAAACTAATGATCAAGCAGCGTTGTTATGAATATGGGATTCCTGACTCCTTGATTGTCAATGGCATGGGGCTCAGCAACCCTATTCTCGAAAACTTCCCTGAAGCGTTGACTTCTGGATGGCGGGGCCAAATGCTTGGAGTGACCTTAGTCGATTGGTTGACGCATAAAAGCCCATTGAATTTTGAATTTGAAAAGGAGAGTTGCATCGTGACTCGGCGACGATAAAACTAAAAAGCGAAAATTTGGTGATTGAATTAATAGATGTCGCTATAAAATTCCCTGAAGCAAGAGATTTTGCGTTAAAGCCCGTTTGCTTGACCATTGAATCCAATGAGACTTTGGGTTTATTGGCTCCATCAGGTAGAGGCAAAAGCCTTTTGGTCAATCTTATTGCGGGCTTTCTACCTATTGGGGCTATTCCTTCCGGAAAAATAATCTATCACTTTGGCGATAAAACCGTATTTGACTTAGCCCAAAAGCCTTTTCGGATGCCTGCCGATGTCCGCCAGCATATTGCCATGATTGCTCAAAATCCAGAAACCGCACTGAATCCGCTGATGAAGTGCGGCACGCAGGTAGCAGAGACTTTTCTACACCTAAATAATAAAAGAGACAAAAAGAAAGCCGCTTTAACTATTCTCGAAAGAGTCCAACTCAAACAAGCTTCCAGAATCTATGATGCTTATCCACATCAACTTTCTGGCGGACAACAACAACGTGTCCTAATCGCCATTGCCTTAGCAAAAAAAACAAAACTACTGCTTGCTGATGAGCCTACTACCGCTCTAGACCCACAGGTACAATTAGAAATATTAAATCTAATCCAGCACATAAAAGAAGAAGAAAAACTAACCATTATTTGGGCAACCCATGACAAAATCGTCATGAACTATATGGCTGAGCGAGTATTTAATTTGGATACTCACCAGTTTATACCCAAATCAGCTTCCCTGCCTTTTACTGCCCCCAAACCCAATTACAAGCATTCAGAAATAGTCCTTTCGGCAAAAAATATCTCCAAAACATTTCATCAAAGGAAACAGGCTGTTCTTGCCGTAAACGATGTTTCATTCCATCTGCATGAAGGGGAAATCTTAGGCATCATCGGACACTCTGGATCGGGCAAAACCACTATTGCCAAAATGCTCACCGGCATCATAACCCCTGACAAAGGTAAAATTATTTTGGCGCAAGCCCATCAAAAAGGGAGGATACAAATGATTTTTCAAAATCCTGCGACTTCTTTACAGCCCACCATGCTGATTATTGATGCGGTCAAAGAAGTGCTCCATTATAACCCATCTAACACTTCCACTGCCGAAGAATTATTACTGGGTCTAGGTATTGACACAGAGTTATTTTACCGATTCCCTTCAGAGTTATCAGGTGGGCAACAACAACGTGTAGCCATTGCCAAAGCGTTGGCAATTCATCCCAAGGTTTTGATTCTTGATGAACCCACTGCTTCCTTAGATGAGCCTACCGCAAATAAAATTAATGACCTAATTCAATCCCTTGCCTTAGACCAAAACATGACGATGATTTACATCTCCCATGAGCTCAAAAACATCTACAAACTAACCCATAATACCCTGGTAATCAAGGATGGAGCAATCGTTGAGCAAGGGCCGACCCAAGAAATATTTCAACATCCACAGCACCCTTATACGAAGCTATTGGTGCGCTCCATTTAGAGGTAACTCTCTTATGGGAATAGGAGTGAAACAGGAGCGCCCAAGTCTCACTAAAGTCTTAGTCTTTCACAAAATTAGCCCCCACAAAAGTCCCATCTAAAAATTCAATCCGACAATAAAAAACGCCAGATTTTAATTCAGAGACATCTATCTCCGCTTCTGATTGCAGCTTCACTAACTGCCCCAATTGATTATAAATGGCAACAGAAACGATGGGCTTGGCGGTACGAAAATGCACCCAATCACTAGAAGGATTAGGATAAACGTTACATGCTGCCTTCGTCGCTTTTTCCGAAAGGGCAACCATCACCAATTGATTGTCAAAAATATGAAAAATGCTACCAAAGACATAGCTTCCAATCATCACGATATCCTTATCTCCATCTCCATCCATATCGCCTAAGGCCGCAGCACCTTCTAGCACATTGGTAAAGATTGTATCTTCGACCACTTCAAAACCATCCAAACCCTTATTTTCATAGAGCCTAGCGACCCTAGGACTATTTCCTCCAGCGGAACTACTTCCTGTAACCAATAAATCCAAATCTCCATCATTATCCATATCCGCAAAATCCGCAGACCCAAAATTAACACCCACGGTATTCGTATAAACAGAAAAGCTCCCAAAACCATTATTCTTATAAATAATTGCCGAAGTACCGCTACTATAGTTCTGTCCTGACACATACAAATCCAAATTATCATCTCCATTCACATCCGCCAACACCATGGTACCAGCAATTTTTGCAGCAATATTTGGCGTATAAGTCTCTACAAACGTACCGTCATTATTATTTTTACAAATATACGTTTTATTCCCACTGCCATTACGAGCATTCAGAATCACATCGAAATCCCCATCACTATCAATATCTCCAACCGCTAGCACATCACTATTGCGGCTGACCAGCCCCGTCTCAAAGTAAGTAAATTGTCCATTGCCGTCATTCTTCATGAGCTTGGTATAATTCACGGAAGTGTCATGATTGTAGGCGATATAAAACAAATCCAAATCGCCATCCCCATCAAAATCATGCAAATCTAAACCACGCCAAAAAATATTTTCTTCAGCCACTATCGACTGCTGGGCAAAATGCCCCGAGCCATCATTAAGCCATAAATCCAACTTGCCATCGTAGTAACTATCTCCAACAATGATATCCAAATCTCCGTCCCCATCTAAATCTCCATATACGACCTTCTTTTCTCCATGATAGACATCTAAACCACTAACAAACTCGGTAAAATTCCCCATGCCATCATTTTGGTAGGTTTTCAAGACATGCTGAAATGCATCTTCGTTTGTTTTGCCATACGCCACAATATCCATATCTCCATCACCATCTAGGTCAACTAATTGGACATCTCCCTGTTGTAATCCCCCAAAATAATTATCCATCACTTCGGTCAGTGTATGCCCTGCACCATGCATATACAGAGAAGTGTGATTGATGACTCCATCTCTTCCGAGAAAAATAACATCGTCCAAATTATCCCCATTTACATCCGATATGGCAACCGCTCCATCCTTCAAACGCCGAAATGTACTACTCATGGCATCCAAAGTAAATTCTCCCGAGCCATTATTCATAAAAATCCCTGCTGGCGAAACAATATCTAAATCTCCATCAACATCAAAATCATACATTTTATAAGTAAAAAGTTCTTTGGAAACAGGCATCACCGCACTTCCCGTTCCAAAAACTCCTGCTCCGTCATTCAAATAAACAAGCATAAAATAAGAGCCGCCATCTGACCCCGATATCAAAGCATCCAAATCACCATCGCCATCTATATCGGCCAATTCTGTCGTTCCTTCAGTCGCCCCCAAAAAAGACACCGCATTATTTTTTGTATATCCACCAGTCCCATCATTTAGATAAAGAAAACTATCGCTTCCCCCAGCCTGTTTATATCCAGAAATGACTACATCATCATCCCCATCACCATCGACATCACCGATAGCCATATTGCTCAAACTCATCAATTCAAAACTAGATGTGACTTCCGCAAAATGCCCCGAACCGTCGTTTTTGTACAACGCCGTAGTCCCGCCTGTCAAAAGTACATCTAAATCACCATCACTATCCACATCCGTAAAAGCAATATCCCCACGCATAGTTCCGATAAAAGACTCATTAGTTTGTGTAAAAACACCTGCGCCATCGTTAAGATATAGAAGAGTTTGAAGTGGCTGATCCTGATCCGATGTCTCCCCCGTAATAATCACATCTACATCATTATCTCCATCCACATCGCCAAAAACCAAAGAGCTCCACCCCATTCCAATAAAGTTATTAGCTGATTTTTCAAAATTACCAAGTCCATCATTTATGTATAAAGTAGTATGGGACACTCCTTGTGAGTAATGAATTTGTCCTGAAATCATCACATCCTGATCACCATCCCCATCCACATCCACAAATTCAACATCCCCAGAATTAACTTCTGTAAATTTAGCATCTAACCCCAAACTTAAAGGATTTTTAATCAACGCAAATGACTGTGCTACAAGCGATTGTACCACAACAAGCAACGTAACAAATAGTAAAATTCTTTTCATTTCTTCTTTTTTCATGTGATAACCGTTTATATCCCACTATTTCTAGGCAGATAATAGGCATGCAAAAATTTGCCCTAGCTAAACAGTTACTTTAATTGTTTACTAAAAAATCACTTGTATAGACGTTAGAAATTTCATTCCGTTGCACTATACCCAAAACATATAAAAATAAGGTGGGGCGAAGGGACATTTAAGAATAAGTGCTTATAGATTAGACATTCTCATTATTTCATAGCCTTTTGGATCAAACCTACTCCCTAAAACTAAGTATTTTCCCGTATTATTATGTATTTTTTACATATATTCTGTGTATTTTTTATATACTTTCTGCGAAAAGAAAGGGAAATTAAAATTTTCAACACATTCTAAAAAAACAAAATGAAACAAAAAGTCCTTATCCCCCTATTGATTATGCTCTGCTTGCATAATGCCTTTAGTCAATCAAACATTGATCTAAATTTCACGCCACAATTAACGAATACTTCGGTAGGCAGCACCATCACCATCAGTCTTGACGCCACCGACTTAGCCAATTTGCTCGCCATGCAAGTAAATATTGAGTGGGACAGTAATGCCCTTGAGCTCCAACAACCATTGACAAATATCAACCCATTGTTTTTTAATCCAGACTTACAAACCAATCTAATTAATGCGGGTCTTTTGGCCACTCAATGGCTTCAACCGACAAACACGCAACTACTTACCGGCTCATTATACGATTTAAACTTTACGGTATTACAGGAAGGAACTACTTCTGTTTATATCCAAAATTCTGGAACAAGCCCCATATTTGCCACAAACGCAGGCCAAATATCTGTAACGACAGATACCGCAACGGTTATTATAACTCCAAATACTGGAGCTATTAACTTGGCCTGTAGCTCGGATATTAATATTGTTGCCCCATTGGGTACAAACTCAGCCGTGGTCAACTGGAGTTCGCCAACGGCAAGTACCACATGCCCTACTAATTCGGATGTTACACTCACCCAAACAACTGGGCAAGCATCAGGGTCGTCATTTGGGCTCGGCCAGCATACCATTGCTTATTCTGCTTCCGATAATTGCGGCAACACCGAATCATGCTCCTTTACAATTACGGTCACTGAAGAGACTAATTCGGGAACTATTACGCTTCTTTGCCCCAAAAGCAACAGCATTACCACCTTACCCGGACAAACCGACACGGTCGTTCTATGGCAGACACCCACTTCTATCACAACTTGCCCTATCAGTTCAGATGTAGCGGTGACTCAAACGGCTGGACTTCCGATAGGTTCTTCCTTTCCCATAGGCACACACATCATCACCTATACTGCCACGGATAGTTGTGGAAACACCGCAACATGCTCATTTAATATTACTATTACGGAAGGTATTGACCCTGGAGAGTTTAGCTTAGTTTGCCCCGATAATATTACGGTCAATATTCCCGCCAATCAGTCGGCAGTTCAGGTGAGTTGGAATCAACCAACAACCTTATCTAGCTGTTCCATCAGCCCCAACGTAACGCTAACCCAAACGAGTGGCGCCACTTCTGGCTCCCTATTTTCCCAAGGCAATCACACGATAACCTATTCTGCGTCAGATAGTTGTGGCAACTCATCCACTTGCTCATTTAACGTAAATGTTACCGAAACAAGTACTTCTTCTTGTCCAAGTACCATTAATGGTTTTACCAAATTGGGTGAATTTCAAGGGCATGGATACTATCTATCTACTCAGTCAAGTACTTGGCAAACTGCCCAAAATCTCGCAACAACCAACAGTGGTTATCTTGCTTCCATTACATCTCAGGTAGAAAATAATTATCTCCAAACCGAAGTTACGGAAATGGCATTTATAGGATTAAGTGATGAATTAGCCGAAGGCGATTTGGTTTGGGAAAGTGGAGAAAATCTATCCTTTACCAACTATGCTACTTGTTCTTGGTGTGGTGCCAATACTTCCGCTAATGATTATGGAGTGTTTTTACCGTGGGATGGGTCATGGTCTTTTGACAATATTTGGGTACAGCGAAAGTTTATTTTAGAGCGGGTATGCGGCTCCAATCCTACGACAGAGCTTACGCTAAATTGTCCTTCTAATATCAATCTCACCCTAGAACCCAACCAGACATCTGCTCCCGTCACATGGTCGGCTCCAACGGCAACGACTACCTGTACAGATAATAATATTACGATTACACAAACGACAGGACAGGCGTCTGGCGCTTCTTTTCCGCAAGGGACACACACCATTTCTTATATGGCCACCGATCCATGCGGTAATACCCAAACCTGTTCTTTCACCATCACCATTACTTCGGGAACTACTTCGGGATGCCCATCAAGTATTGCAGGTTTTACAAAAATCGGTGACCTAAATAATCATGCGTATTTTATATCCGAATCTGAGATGACATGGGCACAAGCACACAATGTCGCCGCTTCCGCAAATGGAT
The DNA here is from genome assembly GCA_964438645.1 of uncultured Saprospiraceae bacterium. GTDB lineage: Bacteria > Bacteroidota > Bacteroidia > Chitinophagales > Saprospiraceae > HyVt-613. Next base: position 8,408 of record CAYTLX010000009.1, read on the forward strand.
ACATTGCTTCGATTTCCACTCAAGCAGAGAATGACTTTTTGCAAAACAACCTTTCGGAAATGGCATTTATTGGCATCAATGATGCTCAAAATGAAGGTAGCTTAATTTGGGACAACAACGACCCCGTGACCTACACTAATTATAGTAACTGCTCTTGGTGTGGCGTAAATAATGATGCGAATGATTTTGGTGTTATCCTGCCTTGGGACGGCTCATGGGGCTTTGATAATCAGTGGGTTATCCGAAAATTTGTCCTTGAATTGAACTGTGGTGCGACCAACAATGGAAGCCTAACACTTTTCTGCCAATCGGATGATGTCACCTTGACTATCCCCATGGGGCAGACCCAAGTCACTTATACTTGGAGCGATGCGATTCCTTTTTCTTCCTGTCCTTCCAATGCCCAAGTTAATGTCATACAAACTTCTGGGCCTACATCAGGATCCCCCTTATCGGCTGGCACCTACACCATTACTTACGAAGGCACGGATGAATGTGGTAATTCTGCCAGTTGCAGCTTCACCATTACAGTCATTGGAGCATCATCGGGTTGTGGGTCGATTGCTGGATATACGCTGCTTGCGCAAAATAATGGACATGGTTATTATCTTTCCGACAATACGAAAACTTGGGCTGCCGCCAACACCGCTTCCCAACAACAAGGTGGATATTTGGCGGCCATCGGTAGCCAAATGGAAAATGATTTTCTCAAAAATCATTTGAATAATAATATGGTTTTCATCGGATACAATGATGCAAATTTGGAAGGCAATGGCGCATGGAGCAATGGGGAGCCAGTCTCTATTGATTTGAGCTACAATAATTCTTCCGAAAATGATTATGCAGTGATGAATTTTTGGGCAGGCACTTGGGATATGTACAACCAATGGGTAGCTAAAAGATATGTCATGGAAAAAGTTTGCGGAAGCAGCCAACCTATATCCATCCGCCCAAATACACATGCTACCAAAGCCCTACTTAGTCCAAATCCTGCGGCTAATCGCATCACAATCCAAATGAATGCATCGAAAGAGCAGGAAGCTCAAATCATCATTTTTACTCCTTCTGGTCAAGAGATGTTCACGTCAAAACAATTGCTCTATCAGGGGTTTAATGAATTTAAAATTCTTTTAAGCGACCTAACGAAGGGAGTTTACTTCGTCAAGATTATTGGAGTCGATACACACGAAGTATTAAAATTTATTAAAGAGTAGGTCTGAAAAAATGGATAGTGGACAAGTAAAACTTATCCACTATCCATTTATTTTTGTAACGGTTTAGGCAGGGCAGTTTTTGGCTTATCCTGCGCTCATTCCCAACTAGACCCAAGAGTTATAACCAATTGATAACCAATCAAATAAGACTTGATATAGCCAATTTATTTTTAAAGACACATCAAAAAAGCCGTTTCACCCAATTCGTTGTACGATTAAAAGAATAATACAAAACAGGGACAACAATCAAGGTTAAAAAGGTGGCAAAAGTCAATCCATAGATGACCGTCCAAGACATCGGCGCCCAAAAATCCGCACTATCTCCACCACGATAATACTCTGGGTCTAAGTGCGTAACTAGGCTGGTAAAATTAATATTAATTCCCAAAGCCATGGGCAATAGACCCAAAATGGTGGTGATTGCCGTCAATAGTACGGGTCTTAAACGTACGGCTCCTGCATGTGCAATTACGCTCTTGAATTCATCCGTAGGTAAACTTTCCTTAGGTTCCAGACCCAAGTCCTTCTTCTTTTGCGCAAGAGATATTTCTACATAATCAATTAAGACGATGGCATTATTCACGACAATTCCCGCAAGGGAAATAATCCCCATACCAGTCATAATGATGACAAAATTATCTCCTGAAAAAGCATAGCCCAAGAAGACACCAATCGTACTAAAAACAATGCTCAAAACAATAATAAAAGGCGTAATCACGGAGTTAAATTGTGCAACCAAAATAAAGAAGATGGCCATCAAAGCAATCATAAACGCCCGATTCAAAAAGGCCATCGCTTTGGCTTGCTCTTCTTGTTCTCCCGTAAAAGTATAAGTGACGCCTTTCGGCAATGGATAAGATTCCATAATGCCTTTTAGCTGAGCGACAATCTCATTGGCGTTGTAATTTTCTTCTACATTACTGTAAACTGTCACCACTCTTTGCAAGTCTTTTCGCTTGATGGAGCTATAAGTCGCACCATATTCAATAGAAGCAACAGCCGAAATAGGTACTTGCGCAATCCGCCCATTAGCAGGATTCCGAAAGGTTATTTTTTGCGCAAGCAAATCATCAATATTATTTCTATATTTTTCCGCAAGGCGAATTTGAATCGGATATTCATCTTCACCTAGTTTGTACTTAGAAGCTTCATCTCCAAACACTGCCGTTCTGATTTCAGAAGCGATTTGCCCCGTAGAAATCTCGTACCGCCTTGCGGCTTCTCGATCAATATGAATAATTAGTTGTGGTTTATTTAACTCCACATCTGCCTTTAGCTCTTCAATTCCACCGATATTTTGGTCATTGATATAAGCAATAATAGACGCTGAAGTAGTCAATAAAGTATCAATGTTGTCGGCGCTTAACTCCAGATTAATAGGCTTACCAGTGGGTGGACCTTTCTTGTCGCCTTCGACAGCGACTTTAACGCCAGCCACTCCTTGCACCGCTTCTCGAACGGCAATCATAGCATCCTTACTACTCAACTCCCCACGCTCCTTATCTGGGACAAAAGAAACCGTCAAACGTGCTTTGTTAGGAGAAGCGCCTGGCTCTGGTGGACCATTAGGATCCGCTGTATTTTCGCCAATTTGCGTAAGCACTTCTTCTACAATAGGCTCAAAAGGTTTTAGTGCTTTTATCACTTTTACTTCCATTTCCTTCATCACCTTATTCGTGTACTCTATGTCTTTACCTAGTGGCAACTCGATAAAAGCATTGACATATTTAGGATCATTGGTCGGAAAAAAATCAACTTTGGGCTTGCTCAATCCTAGAAAAATTAAAGACAAAACAAACAAAACCACTGTCCCAACCAACGTAAGAATAGGAACTTTTAACGCAAAATGGACAATCTTGTCATAAAAATTTTCCAACCAAGGCAAAAACTTACCTTGAAAGACTTCCGCAAAATAATTAAAGACAAAGGTATTGACCAATACGATTAAAATACCAAAACCTAACAGATTCCGAAAGGCCAATATTCCCATAAAATGAGTAATGAGCGCCACTATAAACATGACTCCCAAAGTAATCAATGCGATTCTTCGATTCTTATCCTTTGTCTCTTTGGAGTGATCTTCCAACTTCATAAAATAACTTGCCAATACAGGATTAATCACCAGTCCCACAAATAAAGATGATGTCAAAACAATAATCAAAGTAATGGGCAAAAACTTCATAAAACTCCCCATCAAACCCGGCCAAAATGCCAAAGGTAAAAAGGCCGCCAAAGTGGTAGCCGTAGAAGCGATAATGGGTATGGCGACTTCGCCAGTTCCACGTTTTGCGGCTTCAACGGGAGAAAAACCTTCTTGTCGATGCCGATAAATATTTTCTATAACCACAATGCCGTTATCCACTAACATCCCTAGTGCCATAATCATCCCAAAAAGAATCATCATGTTTAAGGTGTAGCCCAACATGCCCACCACAATAAAACCCAATAGCATCGAAAACGGAATGGCCACGCCCACAAAAGTCGCATTTCGGATACCCAAAAAGAACAACAAAACTAAAATCACCAACAACATCCCAAAAATAATACTGTTTTCTAGGTTGGCGACTTGATCCCGAGTTTGGATAGATTGGTCATTAAAAATACTGACCTTCATTTGGGCAGGAAGTTTCTCTTTTTTGGCTTTCTCTACAATTTCTTTAATCTTGTCAGAAGCCGACAGCAGGTTTTCCCCCTTTCTCTTAATAATATCCAAAGAGACCACTGGTAGCCCACCCGAGCGCGCAAAACTCACCCGATCTTGATAACCAAAGCGGACATCCGCCACATCTCTCAAATAAATGGGCAAACCATGCTCACTTTTAATAATTAAATTTTTAATCTGATCTATATTCGTAAACTCCCCGATGACTCGTATCGCACGTCTAAAATCATTTTTGTTAATTTCACCCCCAGACATAGTAATATTCTCACGGGCTATTGCCATCGAAATATCTCTAAAACTAATTTGTCGAGCCTGCGCAGCATATAAGTCAACATCAATTTTCACTTCTCGATCCAGCGCTCCCTTTATATTCACTTCTGATATTTCCGAAAGGTCTTCCATCTTGTCTTCCAAATACTCACCGTATTCTTTCAGCTCATCATTGGTATAAGCCCCCGAAAGATTGACCGTCATGATAGGCAATTGCGTTAAGTCCACGTCAAAAACATTAGGGTCTGTTTTTAGGTCATCAGGCAAATCAGACTTCGCCTTATCCACTGCATCTTTGACTTTTCTTAAGGCATCATCAATGTCTTGATCTGCATCAAATTCGGCAATAATCACCGAAAAATCCTGTATCGAAGTTGAAGTAATTTTGTCAAGACCAGCTATTGATTGCAACTGCTTTTCAATGGGTCTGGTAATCAAATTTTCAATGTCCACCGCCGAATTACCAAAGTGTGGTGTATTGATAAAAATTTTATTTAAGGTCACTTCAGGAAACTGCTCTTTTGGGATAGCCTTATAAGTGGACACACCCAAAACAACAATAATAAACATAAGCACAAACACACTTATTCCATTGTCTATCGAAAGCGATGACAGCTTAAATTCCTTTTTTATTTTGTCTTTTAACTCTTCCATTATTTTTTATTCAAAACGTTTAAAACACTGACAATCAATATCTTAACACGATTATGACTTATTTTTGCACTTGAACTAATTCGCCATCCACAAGACTTGATGCTCCTTCGGCAATAATCACATCCGACGCCAAAATACCACTCTCAATGATGATCTTTCCGTCGTAAGTATCTCCCGTTTTCACAATATTTTTGTGGGCGGTGATGATTCCATCTTTGTTTAATAACGTCATTACGTAATCATTGCCTTCGACATCTTGACGAATCAAATCCGCTGGAATGGCCATCACATTAGGATAAGTTTTATCATTGATAATAATCTTAGCCAGCAAATTAGGTTTTAGTTTTCCCTTTTTGGAGTTGGTGGCCACTTCCACCTTAAAAGTGCGATTGGCAGGGTTGATAGAAGAACCAATCAACGTCACAGGAGCAGAGAACTCAAAATCATCCAAAGCGGGTATCACCACTTTTACCCGTTGCCCTTTCCGAATACTTTTGGTATAAATCTCAGGCGCTTGCGCCACAATTTTTAATTTATTGGGGTTCAATATTTGTACAATCGGCGCGCCAGGCCCAGCCAGTTCGCCAGCTTCCAAGATAACATGCTCAACAATACCCGAAATCGGCGCATAGACATTGGCCTTTTTTAATTGTATTTGAAGCAACTCTTGCGTCTTTTCTAATTGCTCTACCCTATTTTTAGCTTGTAGAAATTGCATCTCGGTACCGATTTTTTGTTTCCACAAACGATCTTGTCGTGTAAAAACATCTCTAGCCAAGCCCAGTGCATTTTCCGTTTGCTCAATTTGTTTCCGAATCGGTTCCGAATCAACCGTCGCAATTAAGCGCCCCCGACTCACATGGCTCCCCTCCTTCACCTGTAACGACAAAATACTACCGCCCATTTGACTACTGGCAAACACCATATCTTCGGCTTCAACATTACTTTGAATTTCAATATAATGTTTAAAATCTTCCACTTTTATGGGTATCGTCGTCACCAACTTACCTTTCTTTTTGCTCGGAGATTGTAGCTCTATGGAATCTTGTAAGGTCTTGATGAAGGTTTTCAATTTGCCTAATTCGGATTGCTTTTGAGCCAACACTTCTCTTTTCGTCTCCAAATCACTTGGAATAGCCCATGGATCCTTTTTTTTGCATCCTACCATCATCAAAGCCATTAGAGCAAGTGACAAAATCGTAATTCTTATTTTCATTATTTTTCGTTTTTCGTTATCTGTCAAAAAAGGGGGAAAGTACTATTTACCAAGCGCCTGTTTTAGTTTAATTTTGGCTTTCAAGAGCTCAAATTTTCCATCAATAATATTTTGTTGAGCTTGGTAAAGCGCCATTTCTGCTTGATTTAATTCAATACTGGATCCCACGCCTTCTTTGTATTTGATTTTGGTGGTCTCATATATTTTTTGGGCAAGCGCCAGATTTTTTTCTCTTTGCGCTAGATTGCGTTGGGCATTTTCGTAGCTAATGCGAGCAGACTTTACCCCAAAAGCCAGCCCACGCTCCATATCCAATTTTCCATTTTTTAGCATTTCCAATTGGAGCTTGGCTTGTTGGACTTTAGCCTTCGTCCCAAATCCAGCAAATATGGGTATATTTAGCTGAAAACCAATCACCGAAGAAGGCGTATAAAACAAATCATTTAGCTTATCCCCCTGCCATTTCATATCATAGTTGGCAAAACCATTTAAACTAGGATAATACGCTGATTCTTTGGCTTTTATGTTGACTTGATTCAGTCTTTCAGTCGCCAAAACAGTCCGATAAGCAGGATGAGAAAGAAAATTTAATTTCTCCGCAAGGAGATCATCAGGAATACTCGCCAACACATCATCCACTGAACTACTCAAAATCAAACTATCTTCCAAAGGATAACCCATCGTCAGCTTCAACGCCTCCACTGCCATGGCTTCCGTCCGTGCCAAATTACCTAACTGAACTTGCAAATTAGCTAGCGACAAGTCAATCCGCTCAACGTCCAACTCCTCTACAAATCCATTGATAAAAAGCTCCTTAGTTTCATTACGCAAGACTTCAAGATTCTTAATATTCTTTTGGATAGTCGTTTTACTTTCCTGCACCAATAAAGCTGGAAGATAAGTATTCGTGACATCATCTTCGGCCTTACGGCGAACGGCTTGGTAGTCTTCTTCTGCATAAGTCTTAAAAACTTTGGCGGCTTTTAAACCTTGCAAATAAGTCCAATTAAAAAGCAGAGAAGTCGCACTGACCGTACCCGAAATATTATGATTTTGTGCAAACGAAACTTCTCTATTAAAATTGGGATTACCCATTCCAAAAGACTCCGGAAGCAAAACGGTCGCCTTTTTCAAAAAATAACTATCCCCAAAAGTAGCATTCAGATGCGGAAGCCCCTTCGCTCTAGTTTCTAGAATTTTTTGATCGGCTTCTTCTATTTTTAATTTTGCATTCTGGATGGCATTCTGATGACTTAGGCTATAGTTTACAGCCTCATCAAGAGAGAGCGTATGGTCTTGCGCCAAAACCCTAGAACAAGCCATCCATACCACACCGACCATTAAGGTCATACGCAGGATATGCTTGCGCCAAAAAATTTGATTTATTTTCATAAAAAGCTGATTTTCAATGGTTTATTGGTTCAATTTTGTTTTATAGTGCTCAAACAAGCTCCGACCTTCATCGGTCATAATGCCGTACATGTGGTATTCAAAAAGCATCAAATACTGCATGTGCACCTTGCCCGAAAATCCTTCTCGATCACAAGCCGCCACCACACTCGCCACATATACTTGCGTAATAAAATCAGGGGCGATATCACTCCGATAAAGACCTAATTTAATCCCGTCTTTAATATTACAAGAAATCCCTTCGAGCATTTCTTTTTGTTGCATATTATCCACATACAACCAAATATCGTAATAATATTTTTTTAGCTCTGTCAAAATATCAGAAGACATTTCCTTGTGGTGTTTATAGACCAAATGACCTATCTCAACCATTTCTTGAATAGGATTGGCGGCAGACTCCACGATCTTAGCTATCTGTCGAGTTTTCTCGTCAATATGTACTTCAACCAAGGCTTTAATCAAATGCGCCTTCGAATCATAATACTTATAAATGGTCTTTTTGGACATGCCAGCATCTTTGGCCAGATCATCCATGCTGACGGCCTTAAAACCACGTTTATTAAATAGCTTATAAGCTACTTCAAATATTCGCTGGATATATTGCGCTTCTTTTTCCACGACGCAAAGATAGGGATAAATAATTGGGAAACGCAAATAGTTTTTAAAGTTTCCTTT
>CAYTLX010000010.1:0-3093 GCA_964438645.1 uncultured Saprospiraceae bacterium
TTGCCCCTAACAAAACAGTTACAATTAAAGAAAAAAAACGCAAAAGAATCTATGGTATTACACCAAGAGAAAAATAAACCGTTTAAGGAAAGTAATTTGAATAGCAATTAATTCATGATAGGAAAATTACGAATGAGTAAGATAAATAAACGTAAACGTTTTTATTTTACAATAATTTGTTTTTTATTTCAAAGATTCTTATATTTGCCTTATCATTAATGCTTAATTGACTCATTATGCGCAAGCAAGGATTCCATAGAAAGTATAATTTTCCCGATGCAGATTTGTATGCAATGGTGGTCGAAAGGCTCAAACATGCCCAAAGAGACATCAAAGAATTTAAAGAATTTGGGATGTCCATGACCCAATTAAAAGGGATTCAATCTAGGGCTTTACAGTTTTACAACCTACCCAATGATGATGAATTGGTAGGCATTCAGATGGTCGTTACCGACAAAAAATATGATAAAGCCAACCTGCTAAAATCAGCCATTCGTGCTGTGATGACGCGTGTAGCCCTGAAATACGGTCAGCGTTCGGGCAGATACCGTACTTATGGCACCGCTAAAATGTCAGATATGACCGACGCACAACTTTTGTTTTGTGGAAGACGAGTGGCACGTGTCGGACGCAAGCAACTGACGCTCCTTGCGGAAACAGGGCTCAACGAGAATGCATTGATGCGTGTGCAAAAAGCGGCTAGTGACTTTGAAAAAAGTATGAATATTCAACAGGATAAAGTCGCCGAAAGAGACATTGCAGTAGAAAAAAGAGTCATTCTCGGTAATAAGATTTATGATGACCTAATTCAGCTTTCCGATATCGGCAAATCAATCTGGGACAATAAAAATAAAACCTACTACGAACAATACGCTATTTACGAAAGTAACAATGAACAAAAAAAGAAACGTAAAGAAACTTCGGAAAAGTAATTTCAAGTAGTGTTAAATTATTGAATACACTTAAGAGCCCGAAGATGTTACTCATCTTAGCCCATAGTTGCAACGGAAATACGGTTTATACGGAGGCGTAGCAGGTCACGTTGGTGAACGACTGATCCCGCAGGGTCGAGTGCGGCAGCCGCTCGAAAGGAGAGAACGGCGGTAGCCGCTATAACACAACTTTCACACTCCTTCAAATTTTGTTTTAATCAAGGAAGTAGTTGGAAGCGTGGCAAGCTACGTCGTAGTTGGTTGATTGTTTTATCGAAGTATCAATCACTCAAAGCTAATAATTCAAATATCGGTACAGCGGTACAGTGGAATAATAGTATAACGATAACGCATTTACATATCTCCTGTGGGCGCTAGCTTATGATAAATAACTAAGAATCAAGGGCTTACAAAATAGCCCATTCCTTCAATCCCGAAAAATCCAACCAATCCCCATCCGAAAACTTGGCTTAAACTGTGGATAATCAGCCGTCTGATAAAAGACCCTTTTATCCCAGTAGTATTGCAAATTTTCCATTTTGGCAAAAAATCTAAAGGTAGAAACTTTAAAATCGGCAAATACATCAAAAGTAGAAATATTATCCATTTGCAAATCTTTCTGTAGCACAAACTGCCCGATCACAGGAGTATATCCATTGGGTCGCCAAGCAGAATAAAACCGATAATCTATCCCCAATTTTAGCCGCAAGGCACTCGAAAATAAATCGCCTTCCCAAGCTAGTTGCTCCTGAGCATAAAAACTAGGACGATGAATAACATCTTCATTCGTTTTTTGATACAAAACATCACTATTCAAACTAAAGCCTTTTAGATGAATATTTTTATTTGCAGCTAACTGTAACAAGGGAATCGTCTTGGATTCCTGAGCAGGCTCACTATCCGAATTAAAATAAATATAATTGGTCAACAAGGTAAATCTCGCACTTAAATTGAATTGATATTTGGGCAAAGCGTAGCGTCCCCCTACCCGATTGATAAATTCTTTATTAAAAGTATTATCCCAAATTAATATTTGGGAGACATAGCTCTTTTGAGACAACAAGAATGGGCTAACAGACTGAAAATCAGCAAACAACGTCCAAGCCCCCACTTTCCCTGTATTTACTTTTAGCTGCCCATTAAGCAAATAATCACCGCTGTTTCCGACCAGCCCAAAATTTGCCTTGGCCGAAAGCTCAAATATTTTTTTCAAGGTGACATCCCATTTTCCCGTAAGGGCTACTTGAGTCTCCTTGTGCAGTATTGGCTCTTGATTGACTTCATATCGGACCACTTGAAGCCCCGCAGTGGGTAACCACTCAAAAGCCAAACTATCCTTCGTATGCCCCATAAAGGAAAGGGCTAATTCGGAGCCTAATTCATATCCTGAAAAGTATTGCCTTAAACCCCGTCCATCCGTCATAAAATGACCATAATACATTGTATCCAAAGGAGCCTGATTGTCAAAGAACTTATAAAATCCTTTTTGATACCATGACTTGTGTCTCCATTCTAAATAACTCCCATTTTTATAATTGCCCATTTTATAAAAATGAAAGAACTGATACTTCCTTTTTAATTCGTGTGTTTGAGCGCCAGTTAAATGAATCGGCTGGGTCTCAGGTCGATTAAACCCTGGAGCAAAAAACAAAGTGTCTGTGGTCAACCCACCATTTTCACTCACCCTAGAATTATTAGACGACATCGTTAAATAAAACCGATAGCGCCCTTTAGGATGAATATACTGGACGCCTGTAGCCAATGACGATATGACGGCTTTTTGAGACAAAAACTGCCCAAATTGATTAATCTTTAAGTACTTCAATGAAAATTGAAAACCATCTGAAAACTGTCGAGAAAAATGGGCTCTAAAAACAGAGTTTGCTTGACCCTTGAAGCTAAAATAAGTATCTGTCAATGCCCGACCCAAACCATAAAAAGGCAAATCATCTACCGTGTTATGATAAACATCAAACTGATGAAAGCCCCAATTAAGTCCCATTTTCCGAAATGGTTCAACCCACAAAGGTATGGCTGGTGACCCCGTATTTCCCAGATTTAACCCACCAAAAGGCCGTCTTCTAAGGGGATCATATTGGTGAAAAAGCGAATTAACACTAGTATCTGCATAAGCTTGTACCAACTGTTCTTCGCCTTGATA
>CAYTLX010000010.1:3103-16038 GCA_964438645.1 uncultured Saprospiraceae bacterium
GTAACTGGAATGGTATCGGGCAAGCTATTGCGCAAACTATCTTGAAGTCTTACTGCTTTTAGGCTATCGGCATCTTGATAATTCTTATCTTTTGGACGACCCGTTATTGTTTTTTGCGCTCCAACGATGCCCGTATGCAGCAGCAAAAATAAAAGCACCAATACTCGAAATATATTTCTTTTTTTCAAACTTATTTTTTAGCCGACAATAAGGATTCATTCAGATAATACCCCAAACATAGGTAAGCTTTTCCGCAAGGAATAACGAAATAAAAACATTGATATTCTATTCACGAAACGAAAGACTAAGCGTCTTCATCATCACAAATTACGTCAAAAATCGCTTGACTGAGCCCCATACTAGAAAATCCCCCATCATGATAAAGGTTTTGCATGGTTACAAATCTAGTCATATCCGAAAACATGACGGCGCAATATTCAGCGCATGCATCCGAAGAAGCATTGCCTAAAGGCGACATCTTTTCAGAATAAGTATAAAACTTGTTAAACCCTTCTACGCTACTCCCTGCTGTGGTCGCCGTTGGAGATTGCGAAATGGTATTTACCCGAACTTTTTTGGCCAAACCATAATGATAACCGAAACTTCTAGCATAAGATTCCAAAAGGGACTTGGACTCTGCCATTTCGCTATAATTAGGAAAAACACGTTGTGCGGCAATATACGTCAACCCCAAGATAGACCCCCATTCCGACATCGCATCCAACTTATAAAGCACCTGCATTAACTTATGAAAAGAAACGGCTGAGACATCATAAGTCTTTTGCATCCAATCATAGTTCAAATCTGTATAAGGTCGATTTTTACGGATATTCACGGACATCCCAATGGAGTGCAGCACAAAATCAATTTTTCCGCCCAAAATCTCTACAGAACTGCTTATTAGCTTCTCTAAATCTTCCAAATTGGTCGCATCCGCAGGGATAATCTCCGCATCTAGCTGTTTGCCGAGTATGTCCAATTGACCAAATCTCAATGCGACTGGTGCATTGGTTAAGGTTATTTTAGCTCCTTGTTTGACACATTCTTCGGCTACTTTCCAAGCGATAGAACGCTCATCCAATGCGCCAAAAATAATCCCACGTTTTCCTTTTAGTAAGTCACTCATTTTAAAATTTTTAAGGGTGATGACCAAAACAATCAATATTTTACTCAAAAACAGTAAAGAAAATATAAATCTTATGGTATCTCATCATCGACAAATCTGTCGTATTTGGTCGCAAAACTACTCAAAAAAGAGAAATAAAAGGTAATGAATTGATTTTTTATAGCATATTAAACAAAATAGTCTAAATTATTTATATATTTGTATTTTCAACCAAAATCCCAATTAAATTTTGAATTTTACTCTGTTTAATAAATTTTTTACTAATTTATTGACCATTTGAATAATTTTCAATCCTTCACATTCTCTAATTGGGACACAAAATCATTTTATTATGCAGACAAAAAATCTTTTACTCTTAGTTTTTGCGATGTTGCTCTTTAGTTGTAATAAGGAGTCCGCACCGCAAGATATGCCTTCTTCCAAAGAGCCGATTTCTCGGGAAGCCATCACTCAAATTGTTGAAGAGACTTTGCGGCAAGGCAATGTTTTTAACTGGAAAACAGTCGATGACTTTACTTTATGGAGTGCAGGCCATCAATCGGACGGTTTTTTTGCGGTTGGTTATACCCTTCCGGAAATCCAAGATATCAAGACGGTCATCAAAGACATTCATATTGATGACTCCAAATGGACAGCCGTCAAAGAAAAAATATTTGATGCTATTCTTGATGGAGAAAGACAAATGACTCCGGGAAAAGACCTTCAAGCAAAGGACATTTTACCTTTTGGGCAACCCAAGGTACTTCCAAACTTTACCGTAAAAATTACTAATCCTGCGACCATTACCAAATTGCGTAGCATGAAAGAAGTTAGATATGTCGAAGCTTCTGGATTCAACCTAAGTGACGAAAAGGTCGCCGAGCGTAGTGGTTCTGGCTGTGGTAGTAATGGGCCTGCTTCCTACATCTGGCCTGCTGATTATACCAACTATTCTCCTTGGGTCAAAGTGCCTTGGAATTTTCAAAATGCCAATATCCCTTCCGCTTGGAATCAAACTTCTGGCAACAATGTGAAAGTATGCATCATCGATACTGGTGGCTCAGACAATCAGGATAATCTTGGTTCTCCTTATAACTTTAACTCAGGGTATTCGCAAGGTCGTTACATCCAAAAGAAAAGTACACTTTACCACGGTTGGTGGTGGTGGAGAAAAAAAGATGCACCGCATGATCAATGTGGACATGGTACCGCAACTTCAGGTCTCGCAACCGCACCCCGTGGAAGCGACGGCAACGCCGTTGGAGTGGCTTATAATAGTGACTTGGTCGTTTATCGTGCGGTTGAAGATGTGATTATCTCTACTTCCAATGAGCGTGAAGGTGTTCGTGATGCCTTAATTGATGCCGCTCAAGATGCCAATGTCCGAATTATAAGCATGTCTATCGGTACCCCTTTTTGGAGTAGTACGGTCGCCGATGGTATTTATTATGCGGATGCTTACGGCAAAATGATATTTGCAGCCGCAGGGACTTCTACTAGTTGGACTAGCTGGTATCCAGTCATTTTTCCTGCAAATATGAGCCAAACAGTCGCTGTAACAGGTGCAAAAGAAGGAAGCCCTTTGACCAAATGCACCGTTTGCCATGATGGTAGTCAGGTAGATTTTACCTTGGTCATGGAAAGAAGTAGCAATAGCGATAGAACAATGTTGGCGTTATCTGTTGACAATACCAATACCCCCACTTACTTCGGCGGTTCTTCTTGTGCAACAGCAACAGTGGCGGGTATCGCCGCTCTAGTTTGGTCAAAAAATACTTCCTTGAATAAATATCAAGTGAAGAGTAAATTGGCGCAAGCGTCTTCATTCTATCCTTATAAAGATAGTAACTTGGGCTGGGGCACCATTGATGCCTACCAAGCCGTGAATAGCGTTTGGTAGTTTTTAGTTTTAACTTTCCAAAAGTTTAGAACTTTTGGAAAGTGGTGGTGGTGGTCGTTTTGCCTTTTGCCTTTCGTATCCGAACGGCCACCACTTTGTATTCTGGACAGTAGGCTTCCGAATCCATTACGTCCGACGTCAAATTATTGACCATGATTTCAGGGAAGTGGAAGGTGGTGCTCAATACACCGGGTTTCACTCCTTCTGTGATAAAGGCTTTGATATCGACTTTTCCACGGGGTGATTCTACACAAACCATGGTGCCATCTTTGATTCCTTTTGTTGCCGCATCTGTGGGGTTTATCCAAATGACATCTTCGGTGTGAATCTCTACATTGTTGGTTCTACGAGTCATGGCGCCACAGTTATAATGCTCCAAATCTCGATTGGTGGTCAATATAAACGGATAGTCTTTGCCATTCGTTTCCAATTCTTCAGACTCTGCAAATGGATGGAATTCAAAATAGCCTTTACCCCTTTTGAAGGTAACGGTATGCAATATTTTTGTGTCTTCCCCTTCTTTATTAACGGGCCATTGGAGCCCATTTTTGCCAAGTCCTTCCCAGGTGATGCCTGCAAAAAATGGAACCACTTGGGCAATTTCTTCCAACATGGTGTCTGGTGCATACGGTGGTTGGGCGTAGCCCATTTTATTCATAATTTCCACCATAATTTGACCGTCAGGCTTGGAGTTCCCAATAGGGTCGACCACTTGTTGGACTCTTTGGACACGCCGTTCTCCGTTGGTAAAAGTACCGCTTTTCTCTAGGAATGAAGCTCCTGGAAGCAAAACATCGGCATATTTGGCGGTCTCTGTCATAAATAATTCTTGGACAATCACCAAGTCTGTTTTTTCTATTGCTTTGATTATTTTTTGGGTATTAGGATCCGTTTGGACGACATCTTCACCGATAATCCAGAGCGCTTTTAATTTTCCCGCAAGGGCTGCATCGAACATGTGTGGAGTTTTGAGCCCTTCTTTTTTGGGTAAATCCACTTGATAAAAATCTTGATAAAAATGAATATTTTCCGCAAGGTTGACATCTCTATATCCCGCTCCTTGATGGGGTTGTACGCCCATATCTGCCGCTCCTTGGACATTATTTTGACCACGCAAAGGATTGACGCCTACGCCCTTTCGGCCAATATTACCCGTTAATAACGCCAAATCAGCTATTTGCATAACCGTAAATGTCCCTTGACTATGCTCAGTCACCCCTAATCCATGAAAGGACATCGCATTTTTTGCGGAAGCATAGGCTATCGCCGCTTTTCGGACTAATAAACGATTGACTCCGCTAAGGGCTTCCAATTCATCCAAATTAATAGCACGAATTTCTTTTGCGAAAGCTTCATATCCTTCCGTCCGTGCGTCCACAAAGGATTGATCCACCAATCCTTCTTCGATAATGTAGTACATCATCATATTGAGCACGGCGACATTGGTGCCTGGGCGAAGGGCGAGATGATATTTAGCGTACTTCGCTAATTCTGTTTTACGTGGATCGATGACGATGAGATTATGGGTCTTCATCGCAAATTGTTTGATTTTGGCTCCGGTCACAGGATGCGCCGCCGTCGGATTGGCACCAATCACCATAATGCAATCGGTATGGTTGATACCGTCAACAGAGTTGGTCGCTGCTCCTGTCCCAAAAGTGCGCTGCATCCCCAAAGCGGTCGGCGAATGACAGACTCGGGCACATCCGTCAATATTATTAGTTCCGATGACCGCCCGCAAGAATTTTTGCATGAGATAATTCTCTTCATTGGTGCATCTAGAAGACGATATAGCAGCGATACTATCTGGCCCATAAGTCGCTTTAAAGTGATTGAGCCTTTCGGAAATATAGTCATAAACTTCATCCCATGAGACGGGTACCAATTGACCGTTTTTGCGAATCATCGGCTCTTGTAATCGCTCTGGATGATTATAAAATCCAAAAGCATATCGCCCTTTTAGACAAGTATGCCCCAAATTAACTTCGGCATCGTAAGGCGCCAAAATGCTGTTAATTTTTCCATTGGAGACGGAGACATCCAAATTGCAACCCACCCCACAATAGGTGCAAATTGTCCGAATGGGTTGCGCCACTTGCACCGCTTTGGATTCAAAAATATCTGAAATGGCCGAAGTTGGGCAGGCCTGTACACATGCCCCACAACTCACACAATCGGATGCTTCAAAACTTTGATCCATCCCCTTGATAATGTGACTATCAAATCCACGTCCCGCTACCGCCAAAACCATTTGGCCTTGTACTTCATCACACGCCCGTACACAGCGATAACAATTAATACACTTTGCCATATCACTGGTCAAATAGGCATGGCTATTGTCTTTTTCTTTGTCAAAATGATTCTTGCCTTCAGG
This sequence comes from uncultured Saprospiraceae bacterium, assembly GCA_964438645.1. Lineage (GTDB taxonomy): Bacteria > Bacteroidota > Bacteroidia > Chitinophagales > Saprospiraceae > HyVt-613. The sequence goes on from CAYTLX010000010.1 coordinate 8,483, forward strand.
ATACCGCACATCTCTAATGCCTACTTGTGCCGCAACTGTTTGGAGCTCACAGTTATTATTTACTTCGCAAGTCAGGCAATCCAACGGATGATCGGTTAAGACCAACTCTATGATATTTTTGCGTAGGCGATTGATGCTATCACTATGAGTATCAATGTATTGTCCTTCTCCTACAAATGTATGACATGATGCTAATGCCTTAGCAGGGCCGTCTTTTTTCAGTTTAACATCTACCGTACACATCCTGCATGATCCCGATGGAAATAAATTGGGGGCATCACATAGCGTGGGTACGTGGTCTGCTCCTTTGTGACGACGGATGAAATTCAACAGGGTCTCCCCTGCTTCAAATTCGTAGGGTTGGTTGTTTATGTATGCTTTCATTTTATTTTGTTTTTGTGGGCTTCGCCCTTTTGGTCTTTAGTGCGCTCCCTGCGGTCGCTTTTGATCTTTGGGATGGGCTTCACCCTTTGGTGCTGCCACAGCGACATATATCGTAGAACAAGTCGTGCCGTTGGCTCGCATTTTGGGTTTTTGGTGGCAGCAGAGCTGCTTTTGTTTCTTTTCACGTAGCCGAACGACACACCATACGAACACACCATACGAACACACACGCCTTGGCTCGCATTTTGGGTTTTTGGTGGCAGCAGAGCTGCTTTTTGTTTCTTTTCACGTAGCCGAACGGCCGTTCGGCTCTACGGCGTGCGTTCCACCAAAAAATATTGCGCCAACTCGTCTTTATAAAATTCCATCGCATTGCGCACGGGTAACGGAATCCCACCACCATGGGCACACAATGACCCCGTCTCTAAAGTAAATAACAAATCATCAAATAACACCCTGTCTATCAAATAGTTAGAGCGATTTGCTTTTTGTATCAACTCATAAGCTCTTTGCGTCCCTAAACGACAGGGAAAGCATTTTCCGCAACTCTCATAAGCAGCAAAATCCATCAGTTCTTCTAAATATTCCATCATGGATTTGGTCTCAGGAATACATACAATTGATGCGTGCCCCAATAAAAAACCATTGGCTTTGAAAGACTCAAAGTCGATAGTAAGGTCTTTGATTTTTTCCATTGGCACGATACCACCCAAAGGACCGCCAATGTGTAATCCTTTAATCTTTTCTCTAAATCCTTGCCCCAAATGTTCGATGACTTGCGTCAAAGGCGTACCCATATCAACTTCATAAATACCAGGCCGATTGAAAAAGCTATCTAAGGAGATAAGTTTGGTTCCAGTCGATTTTACTGTGCCTATTTTTGCGAAAGCAGCGCCATCCAAAAACAAGCTAGGTAATGCCGCCAAAGTCTCTACATTATTGACTGCGGTTGGTTTGCCGAATAACCCCTGTTGGGTCGGATATGGTGGGCGAGTGCGTACTTCGGGTCTTTGCCCTTCGATGGAGTTAATCAGGGCCGTTTCTTCTCCACAAATATATGCGCCTTGGGCTTTGATGACTTTAAAATCAAATTTAAAGTCAGGGGTAATACTATTGCGTCCAATCAATTGTTTTTGCCGCAAGGTATCAATGGCTTCTTCAATAATTGTCACCGCTTCGGGATACTCCGCCCGAATATACAAAATGCCCCATTCTGCCCCACTTGCCAGCCCTGCAATCATCATCCCAAACAATACCGAAAAGGGTTGTTGCTCCAATAAATATCTATCTGAATATGCTCCTGGATCGCCTTCATCTGCATTGCAAATAATGAACTTCGTATCACTATCTTCTGCTGCTAGCCCCGCGAGCTTTATCCCTATGGGAAAGCCTGCACCACCACGCCCACGGAGTTGAGCAGCTTTGATTTCTGTCAATACTTTGTGGGGTTCAGCCCCTAGCATGTGAAAATGCACCCATTTTTCGGCAAACTGCTCCCATCCACCATCAAGTCCCTTTGTCAAAACACCACTTCCCAAGGCTTCTACGTGATAATTATCAGACTTTGGTTGTTGCTTTCCAGTGATTACCTGCTCCATCTGCATTTCCGAAAGGTTGGAATAATTGTGTCCATCCAATTGAAAAGCACCATTCTCATGGCATCGCCCAAGGCAAGTAATATGCCCAATTTCTTCTTCGGCATAATGCTGCCCCAATACACTTTTGACTTTATCTTGGGTCTGGGCATTTTTACAGGCGGTGCCATTGCAGACATAGGCCTTTTTACCTTTGTTATCAGGTTTTAGGAAGTCATAAAAAGTGGTGACCCCATAAGTATTGGCCTTGCCAAGGAGAAATTCGTCTGCGAGTAAGGCCAACTCTTCTTTGGAAGGAGCGCCCGTAGTTTGGGCAAGCTGTCCCATTTTATCGAAGAGATTATCTTGAATGCCTTTGCGGCCAGATAAATTGGTGATGTTTTTTGACATTTATTGGGGTATTAGGATGTTGGATGTATTTTTTATTCGTTGGGGGATTGCATAGCAAGTTGCCTTATCTCCACGGCAAAAGCCTAGCAGGGTTAAGTTATTATTAAATGCGCATACCGCCGCCATGCTCGAAACAGCAGATACCGCCGCCAAAACGGCAAAGTTGGCGACAGATGCTTTGGACACAATCTCAAAAGAGACCCGCCCGCTCACGGTAAGGGCAAAAGCATCGTTTAATTTGTTGTTCAACAATAAATCACCAATGACTTTATCCACGGCATTGTGGCGCCCGATGTCTTCCATGATGCTGAGTAATTCACCGCTTTCGCTAAAAGCGGCCGCCGCATGAGCCCCACCTGTTTGGATAAAATCTGTTTGATATTGACTCATTTGTGCAAACCAATTTTGGACATCTTCGAAGGCGAGTTGCCCTGACTTGGTAATTTTATGGGTTTCGAGCCCTATATCTTCCAAATCTTGCTTGCCACAGACGCCACAAGAAGACACCGAAATCATGGATCTTTTACCAATTTTGGGTTGAAATCCTTGCGGCAAAATCAAATTAATGATGGTGGATTGGATATCAGGTATTATTTTTACTTCAGGTACTGGGCCTTGCGGCAAAATAATGCCTTCGGTCAGCAAAAGCCCAACAGCCAACTCCCTATCCCTTCCAGGCGTACGCATAGTCACCGTAAATGGCTGATTATCAATGTGTAACTCTAAGGCTTGCTCTTCAAGCAGGGCTTCATCTTGAATGGAAATTTTTCCATTTTTGTATTGGGTCGCCTTGTGGTGTTTGATGGGCATTTATTGGGTGCTTGTTGATGGGTAAAGATAGGATTTTTTTTGATAATTTTACAATACTCTAGAATTGGAATTGTTTTTATGGTTTTTTTTCAATCAATGGTTCGATAAAAACCCACAACTACGACGTAGCTTGCCACCCTTCCAACCATTTCCTTGATTAATACAAATTTGAATTCGTATCATCCTGATTCAGTTTAGAACTTTCCAAAAGTTAGAACTTTCCAAAAGTTCTAAACTTTTGGAAAGTTAAACAAAAAAAGGGCTATCAAATTATTTTGAGATAGCCCCATACACTACAGGAATTTAGAATATATGCCTAAAAATAGGATTTTCACGATGTATTTTTCAGTCGCAGAATAATGAAATCTTATAGCTTTTAAATTCTTTGCCGACTCCATATACCGCTTTAAATTTGGCACTTTTGGTGGCGCCAGCCGATAGATAAGTAAAAGGCAAATAGTCCACACTTTCATAAATGGAGCCGTCTTGGGTCACGACTTTGATTTTAGAGCGAATCACAGAAATAAGCGTGTCATTCTCGTTATAGGTCGTTCCAGAATGATTGGTGACATCAAACCAAATATTGACTTTGTTAAAATCTGGAAAATCTTCAATGAGCGTCTCTTCCAATTCAAAATCACTACTGATACAAACGGGATCTTTGGAGCAAGACCCCATGGTAAGGACGCTTAATAAAGCGAAAGCAAGATAAAAGGTATGCGTTATTTTCATTTCAATTGGCTTTAGTTTTTTGATAAGGCTAAAGTAGGGGCAACAAAAGATACAACCTAGTTTTATGGTTTTTTTAACGTGATTTTAACGTCCATTTGGGTTTTATTAACATAATTTCACATTTGTTTATTTTTGTTCAAAGGCTACTTACGTAGCATTCAAAGTTCCTTCGGCGTTCAATAGGCTCTATCGAGCCGTTTAGCCAAACTAGACATTATATCACTTTCCAAAAATGAAAACCCACTACAAACGACGAAGATGACAAAAAGAAGCCCGCCATGCAACCATTCAAAAAAACAATTATCTTTAAAAAAAAACCTAATCATGAAATTACTCCAAACATCCACCCTGTTTTTGTTATTATTCATTTTCTCCAATGTTCAGGCACAAAGAATCTCGGGAAAAGGCGAAAAAATGGTTAAAAATCATGCAGTACAATCATTTGACAAGCTGGTTTTATCAGGCGTTTTTAATGTTACCCTAAAACAAGGAAACATCAATAAAGTCTCTGTAGAAGCGCAAAAAAACATCCAAGAATACATCGTGATTGAAGAAAAAAGGGGCACTTTGGACATTCATTTTAAAAAGAAATTCGACCTAAAAAGGCACAAAAAAATTAATATTGAAGTAACTTTTACAGATTTGCAAGAAATCGAAAGCAGTATGGTCGGCAATCTTAATTCCGATGGCACCCTCCACTTAGAATCACTCATTTTTGACAATGCTTCGGTAGGCAATACTAACTTAGCGCTTGATGTCAAAAAATTAGATATGGATTTGAGCGCCGTCGGGAATGTCCATATTTCGGGGCATGCTGATAAGACGAATATTGAAAGCTCTATTGTTGGCAATTTAGATGCTTCTGACCTAATCGTACAGTATTTAGACATCGACAATTCTAGTGTAGGTAATGTACGTGTACATGCGGATGTAGAGTTGGCGATTGACCATTCGGGCATTGGCTCGCTCCACTACTACGGAGATGCTCAGATTACGGCGTTATCTTCAAGTGGAATTGGGAAAATTAAGCAACATTAAGCCAATAATCTTTTAGACATCCCGTTTGTTCTTTTACCAAATCTAACAACGGGATGTTTTTTCATAAACAGCTATTTTTATTACTCATTGTACTCTCTCCTTTCGGAAAAAGTATTTTTGCGCAAGCCTATACAAAATTAGAGAAAAAAATCATCCGCTCCATCTACAAAGACAGCGGCATTGATGTAGCCAAAGTGCCCAATCTACTGGTGCTTTATGCTTACGAAGGTCAGGAAGGACAAATAAACTTAGATTTTCACCCCGACGACACAATCACACTAAATCCTGATTATTTGGTGGCATTAGGCGATGTATCGCAATTTTTGGCCGCCCAATCCGTCCTAGAATTGGTTCATGAAAAAAAGCTGCAACTCTCCGACGACATCAATCAATTTTTGCCGCAAGGCCATAAAAATCCTACGCCCATCCCACTAGAAAGCTTATTGAATCACCAGTCAGGGCTGCCAAAAATTCCCACTAATTTTGGTCAATTTGAAAAAGATAAAAACGACCCCTATCGGTATTATTCGGATACGGCTCTGCTGACATTTGTAGGGGATTATCCGCTTGCGCAAAAAAGGGGGAAATATCGGTATTCTCTAGTTAATTATGCCTTGATACAATATATTTTAAAGCATTTTGGGCGTAAGCTCCCTATAAAAAAAGGAAAACAAAATATGGGACACAAAGAAGGGAGCTTCTTTTCCCCGAAATCTTACTACCAATTTACGGCGGCCAAAGGGCTCACTATGACACCCAATGAGCTGTATCAAACCATCAAAGCGACCAAAGAAAAGACGAAGAACTACCCTATTTTTTCCACCAAAATGCAAAAAAACATCTACTCTTCCTACGGATTCCACATCTTGAAGAGCCGAAAACATGAAGTCGCCCTACTCAAAGGAGCCGTCAATGGATTTACGGTTGTCGCGGCTTTTGACCGAAAAAGAGACCGTATCTTGGTCGTTGTTGCTGATTCGCAGGATTATACGGGGCGATTGTATCATGCTTTGTCTTGGTTTTTTTGAGTGGAAAGAGTGAAGCACTTGCTCCGTCGGAACGGACACCCACTATATTGTTATGCTAAACAGTTACAAATAAATGCCCATATAAAACCTACCATTTTAGGTATATTTTTAAATAAAAATTAGCATTTTGCCAAAATTTCACCTACTTTTGTTTATAGAAAGAGAATTACAGCACTCTTTCGCCTTTTCCGTAGAGTAGAACTCCCGAATAACAACAAACAGCCAATTTAATTTGTAAATACCTTAGGTATTTCGGGAAATTTAATACTATGAAACAAACAATCGTATTCTGGATTGTATTTATTCTCCCTATTTCTATTTTTGCACAAAGTAAATGTGCTATTCAATCTAATTCTTTTCTAAAAGAAGAATATTGGGTTTCCAAATCCAATAAGGATAATCTGCGCAAACCCTACAAAGATGCTCGCATTCCATGGGTCGAAAACAAAGGACAATGGCCCAAAAACGTAAGTTTTGTGGCGCAGACCTTTGCAGGAAAAACCTATCTAACCAAGAAAGGCGTTATCAATTACAATATTGTAGTTGACTCCACCACCAATTTTCTCCTAAAAGAACGCTTTGTAAAAGGTACTCCCACTTCTATTTCTGGAAAATCTCCTGCTTCCGCAAAATCTAACTACTACCTAGGCAATAACCCGAAAAAATGGATAAAAAATGCGGGTTCTTATCAATCTATTGAATTAGCAGAAGTATGGAAAAACATTGATGTTCAGCTGAATGTCAATGGCGATAATGTAGAAAAACTCTTCATTGTCAAGCAAAATGGTCATCCCGAAGATATTGCCATGAAAATTGATGGTGCCGAATCCTGCTCGGTGGATGAAAGTGGTGCCCTAATCATCCAAAGTAATCAAGGTCAATTGCATTTTTCTGCTCCTTTTGCCTACCAGATTATTGATGGTCAACAAATAAAAGTAGCAGTTTCCTATGTTATTCACCCAAAACGAAATAATGAATATTCGTTCCGTTTGGGTGACTATAACAAGGATTTTTCAATCATTATCGACCCACTACTCTACTCTACCTTTATCGGTGGCTCCGCTTGGGATCAAGTAATGGGTGTACGATTAGACGCTGCGGGTGATGTCATCATTGCGGGTTGGGCGGCATCTAGTGACTTTCCAACTACGGCTGGAGCCTATTCAAGTGGTCAATCTGGGGGATTTGATGGATTTATTTCTAAATTATCGCCAGATCTTTCGACCGTTATTGCTTCTACTTATTTTGGCGGAAGCTCCGATGACTTTTTGAATAATTTTGCAATTGACAATACGGGCATCGTTGCCGTTGGATTTTCTTATTCCGCAGACATTCCTACGACGGCTGGTGCTTATAGTAATACATCCAATGGAAATACGGAAGTATTTGTTTTTAAGATATCCAATGATTTATCTACCCTAATCGCTTCCACCTATATTGGTGGAACACAAGCAGATTATGGACAATCCGTCGCTGTTGCCAGTAATGGAGATATTTATATCACAGGAAATACGGTCTCGACGGACTACCCGACCACCGTTGGTGCTTTTGCCACAGCACCCATCGGAGCCGCAGGAAT
>CAYTLX010000011.1:0-15494 GCA_964438645.1 uncultured Saprospiraceae bacterium
ATAGGCGATGCAAAAAATCGAACTGCAAAGTTTATTTTTTTACCGAACCATTGATATACACAAAAATGCCTATTTTCTGCCTAAAAATAGAGATATCCAAAACAATTACAAAAAAAGGACAAGCCGTTGGGCTTGTCCTTTTTTTGCTTATTTTTTCATCGTATTAAATTTCTTCTAAACGCTTTTTCACATCTTCTACGACTTCTTTTTGCTTAGCCAAATCACTTTTCGCTTTTTCCTGCTCTTTTTCATTCTTTTCTAAATCTTCGTTGGCTTTTTGGATTTTTCTCTCGTAATTCTTAATACTCTTATGTAGTCGGTCATTACTCTTAATCAACTTGGTCAGGTGACTATCTTCTTTTTTCAGGGCTTTTTCAGCAGCCTTTAATTCTTTTCGCACTTTTGTTCTCAACACTTCCTTTTTAAATTCTTCTAAGAAAGCAATAGCCTTGGCATCTAGCCCTTCATTTTCGGCAGAAAAATACCCTTCTTCTGTGCTAATCCATACATGAATAAGTGTGCTATTTTTGCCCATTTTCTCAAAGGAAGCAAACACATTAACTGGGCGACTCGCCAAACTCGATACCGAAGCCCCACTTGACTCCAATTCTTTTTGTTTATTTTTCTTCACCTTCCCAAATTCACCCATATAGTCCTTCCAAACAGACTTGGTAAATTTTTGGGGCTCATCTACACTCAATGTATAGGCATTATGAATGCCATCACTCATCGCCATTTGGCTCTGTGATACATTTTGCGCAAGCGATGTATAGCCCACTGCGAAAACAAGAAATAAAGTAAATAATTTTTGCATAATAGCTTAATTTTAATGAACAAAGCGAAATGGTCTAAAGCTATATGGCCTTAGACAACTTCAATTCATAGCAAATATAAGCGCAAAATCAAGTCCATGCAAACCCAAAGCCACTAATTAACTCCGACTTAAAACTTCTTTGACCAAGGCCACCATTTTGGGGGAGACCGACTGAACCATGGCGATTACTTCTTCCATCGTCGTTTCCGTCAAACGCTCTGGTGGATAAGAAACATTAGAAACGACCGAAATCGCCAATACTTTAATACCCGCATGTCTTGCGACAATGACTTCAGGAACCGTGGACATCCCCACTAAATCGGCACTTAAATTATGGGCAAATACATACTCGGCGGGCGTCTCTAAGTTGGGGCCTTGCATCCCAAGATAGACGCCTGTTTGTGGCTTAATCCCCAGATTATCAGCGACTTGTAGGGCAAGATTGCGCCATTCTTCATCATAGGTATGCATCATATCTGGAAAACGCACACCGAGTCGTTCATCATTAGCTCCACGTAACGGGTTTTCTGGAAATAAATTAATATGATCCCGAATTAGGATGATATCTCCACCCGAATAATCAGGATTTACGCCGCCTGCCGCATTAGAAACAATCAACCGTTCGACCCCCATCATCTGAAAAACGCGCACTGGAAAAGTGACTTCTTTCATCGAATACCCTTCATAATAATGAAAACGACCCGCCATCGCAATAATAGGAATTCCTCCTAATTGGCCTATGATCAATTGCCCTTTATGACTAGCAACCGTTGAAACTGGAAAATTGGGAATTTCACCGTAAGGAATATGGATAGCCTCTTCAATTTCATCTGCCAAGCCACTTAGGCCTGTGCCCAAAATAATAGCGGTTTTGGGGCGCAATGATGTTTTTTGAAGAATATATTGGGTCGCTTCCTGTATTTTTTGAAACATGTTTGTAGGTTTATATGGTTTTAAAGCAAACGTACAAATCTAAGCTATTTTTTTATCAAAAAGGAGATGATTTTTGTTAGTTTTTTAAATGAATTAACCGACCATTGACTACAGCATACGCTGATCCATTTGCTGTTTTCAACAAAAACGATGGATTTTGTCCTAACCGAAAGGAATTACGAAAGGTATCTTTTTTGCCTAAAACTAACAAAGGAAAATCAATAGGAACTTTGGTTGGGTCGTTTTTGCGCAAGCGTATCGCTGTATATCCTTCTTTCAACACTTCCAGTGCCTTTTTTTTCTTCAAAAAATGAGTTAGGTTTTTATATTTTTTAGGTAGCACCTTCCCTGGAATCATCGTCATACCCTCCGCATCCAACTCCGTATAACCAAAATAAGTGACCAAGTCTCCTTTATCGACAATATATCCCTTGTGATAATATTTGGTGGCATGTGCATATTGGATTTCACGTTGCCGAAAAGAAAAATCTTCGATATAAGTCCGTCCTTTTTCTTTCATCTTCAAGTGCCTAATCATCAAATCATTCAGCATTTTTTCATTCAACGGTATCTTAAAATAGTCGCCAACTGGTTGATTCTCATAGGTTTTATCGGCGATAGCTTCAAATGCTGTGAGTAAAATCACAAAATTTAGTTTTCTTGCAAATTGCCGTTCAGGATCATTTTTATAGCCACCACTTTCGACCAAAACCGTACTGGTTCCCCACTTAGTCATCAACTCCCCAAAAGCCCTAGGCTCAAAATCATCATTCCATTTGGCGACACCATTCGGGATGTATTTTTGGAGCATATCTCGAAGCTGCACAATGAGTTTGGCGGCATCTCCCCGCACGGCATTCATGTCTTCAGCTGGATTAAAGGCAGGCGCCAAAAAAGTGATGGTTGCGGGTGTTTTCTGATGTCCTGCGGTGTAGTAGGTTTGCTGATCATGGAGATTGAAGCCAAACTTTGCCTGCGTCCGCTCTCTCATTGCTTTCAATAGTCTCGATTCTGGACACGCTAATCTTCGTGCATCCCGATTCAAATCAATCTGCAAAGCATTGCGCCGTGTAAATCGCTCCGCCCCATCGGGATTCAACATCGGTATAAAATACAATGTCAACTCGCTCAATATTTTTTCCCGCAAGGGGTCTAACTCATCGCTTACGCTAAAAAAGTTAAAAATATCAAAGAGTGCCTGCGTAGCGGTAGGTTCGTCTCCATGCATCTGTGACCACAATAAGACGGGGATTTTACCCGTCCCCATTTTGACCATATAGATAGACCTATTTTCTACAGAATGTCCAATCTCTTCTACTTTTACACCGCGTAACTCCTTCATTTTCAATACCAAAGGAACTATATCTTTATGTTTGAACCGTCTATGATTGATAGATTTTTCCCGATACTTATCGTATTTTTCAAAAAGTTGATGGCTGCTATTCGCTTGCGCAAAACTAAAATTAATCCCGCTCAATAACAGTGAGATTATAATCAGAAGACGAATTTTCATATTTTGATTTAAAAGTGAACTGCAAAGTAAGATGTTTTTTTGATTTTACGAAATTTTGCCCCCAGTTTTGGCGACGTTTAGCAAACGACTCCTTGCTTTCTTTTGGAAATCTTACTCCCAGACGTTTACCAAACGAACTCATCCTTTTTGGGCTTGGCTCAAAACACCCTTACTCAAACAAAAAATAGGGTGCCACACGCTCCAATTCTTCCTTTGTAAATATCTTAACCGTCAAAAAATCTTCTTTGGTCATCAGGCGAATTCCTTTTTGGGCTTTCATGATGTATTTCGTTTGTTCATAAGAGATATAGGGATGCCGTACGATAGTTTTAAAATCGGCTGTTTGTGGATTAAATTTTTTAATTTTTGATGCATCCACGGTCAGCAAAGGAACAATTTTTTGGAATGTGGAATCAGATAACCGATAAGCTTCCGCCACTTGATTGACATCATAAAACCCGCCTAATTTCTGTCTATACCGCACTATATTTTTGGCAAAATATTGGCCGATGCCTGGCAGCCTATCCCAATCTTCCATGCTAGCCGTATTGATTTCTAATTTTTTGCCTTTCGGCCAAATACTCATGGGGCGCTTCTTGTGATTCCCTACGTTTATTGGTACTTCTTTATCGCTCTTATCACGTTGATTATCAGCAAATTGTGCCTTATTAATTTGAATATTGGCAGCAATCACTTTATAAAAATCATCGGTCATCCCATAGATTCTCTTGAGTGCATCTGGTTTGTAAAATTGCCCCCCTTTTTTACGATAATTAAGGATATTCTTCACGACCCTTTCGGAAAAACCTAATGCCAAAAGCTGAGACTTGGTAGCCGTATTCGGATCAAAAGGAAAAGATTCTCGTTTTCTTTTTGTTTTCCCAAATTTCTTTTTGGACGGAAATGATTGTGCCCATTTTTTTTTCGGAATATCAATAAAAGGAGCGATTTTTTTAAAAAATAGGCTATCCATCCCATAGATTTTTTTGACAGATTCTGCGTTATAAAACTGCCCCCCTTTGGAGCGATAATTAATCATATTTTTGGCTACACGCTTGGCAAACCCAAGACTTAATAATTCTTCATACGTTATATCATTGGGATTAAAATGATATAACGAATCCACCAAAACCACTTCTACTTTTTCGGGACTGTATGCATAAGCATCATTCACTGATTCTTGAAAGACCACGAGCTCCTGTGCATCTAACTCATATTTAGGGGTAGTAAAAGTAAAAGAAATAAGCAACAGCACCAGATTAAGCATCACTAAGCTCAAAATACCCCAGCGTTCTCTTTTGCTATAAATTAGGATTGGATTTAGCATGATTTCTTTTTTTCTTTAGTTATCAATGAGTAGTCCGCCTTCTGTCCGAAGATTATAGACAAATACATCTTTGGTCAAGAAGAATTGGTTTATTTCTTTAGCATTCTTCCAAGAGATTTGGTTGCCCAAAATGATGGTATCTGCATTTAAAAACATCAGGCTATTCGTATCTAAATTTTCGGCAACGTAAATGATATTTGATTTAAAATTTCGTGGTCCAGTTAGCACTGGCGGCACTTTCTCAATAATTCTCCCTTTATAGTTCCAAAAATTCTTTACTTTCACCAGCCCATCGCCCTGCCGAATTCCTTTTCCCGAAAGGGCTATATCTTGCGCAATCCCATAGCGTATTTTTAGGCCTTGGCTCGCATAATCCCATTTTTTTTGCGCAAGCAAATCACTGTGATAATGGGCTATCGTTGTTCCCGCAACAAAACCTATTGCATCTGCTTTGGGCACTTTGAAAAAACAAATTTTTGAGCGGTAAGCAGATTGATATTTTAACACATTCCTTTCTAAAGTTAGCAAAGTCAAAAACCCTAACACATAGAATATCAATCGTTTACGACCTGACATTATCCATATACCTACACTCACCACTATGGCAAAACACAACAAAACGGTCCATTTACTAAAATAGATTCCATTCAATTTCATCCATTCAAAATGACTTAATCTAAAGATAAATTCGGTATTTAGATGATACAAAAAAGCCAAGCCTTTACCCAGAAAATCTGCACTGACAGGACTCAAAAAATCAACTAAAAATAGGATTATCGTACATGGCAATAAGACCGTCGCAGCAGGCACAACAACCATCCCCGACAGAAAAAAGGACAATGGAAAATGATGAAAATAATAAATACCGATTGGGAATGTAGATATTTGAGCCGCCATCGACACGGAGCTTAGTGTCCAAATAAAATCTAAAATAGAGGATTCAAACACCCATAACCTATAAATATAGGGCTGAAAAAATACAATTCCTGTAAGCGCTAAATAAGATAATTGAAACCCCACTTGAAACAACAAAAACGGATTCCAAATCAATAACAAAAAAGCCGACGCCGCTATACTATTAAAAATAGAAGAGCGTCTATTCAGCGCCAACCCTATCTCCACAATCGAAAACATCACCCCCGCCCGGAGTACCGAAGCCCCTGCTCCCGTCAACAAAACAAAAAACCAAACGCCTAATAATTGAAAAACTAATCGCCACCAACGCCGCGCTTTGGCCTGTCCAAATATTGCCAACATCAAGTAGCGCAACCCAACGCTCACGATACCCACATGCAAGCCTGAGACCGCCAATACATGCATCGCCCCTGTACTAGAAAAAGCTTCTTTGGTCTCTACCGACAAATCATCTTTTACTCCTAGCACCAATGCCGATGCGACACCGACATCTCGAGAATTTGGAATAATTCGATGCAATACTTTCTGGCATCTTTTGCGCAGCTTATAGGCTAGACTCAATATCCTATTTCCCTGATTATTCGAGACAATCCCCCACGGTTCTTTTCCTATAAATGCCTGATAATGAATATTTTGGTAGTACTGCCAGCCTTTAAAATCGAAAGCATAGGGATTAGCCACCTTCCCAAATGATTTTGGCGTTACATGTAGAGCAATCAATTGCCCATACGCCAATTTAGACGTATCTGGAAACGAAACATAAAGATGCCCCGTGGCAGGTCTTTCATTCATCTGTTGAATGGCGAGCACCACACTAAGCCTTGATTTTTTGGTCGGTGGCTTAGAGACCATACCTATCAGATAATTATTATCTTGAATAAACTTACTAAAATGATTTTCTCGATGAATTTCAGGATAGAAAGAGACCCAAACAAAGCCAAGTACCCCAAAAAATAGATTAACCAATAAACCATACAGCCCCCGGTGGCGAAAAGCGACTTTGAAGAAAACATATCGAAAAAAGAAGGGGAGAAAAAGAAAAGGCAGCACAAACAAATACCCGCTTGGTGTCAGACGTAGCCTATCTCCAAGCAAAATCCCAACAATCAACGGCAATAGCAACCGTAAAAAGGGATGTGCTTTCCAGTTAATCATTATTGTAAGTTTTCTCAACAGCAAATCTAACAAGGAGATTCACATTAAAAAAGATAACAATACATTTTCATGAAAAAAATCAAAAAGCGCTAATTATCCTTTAACTTCTTGCTGGTCTTATAGCCAATCCGCTTACGTTTTTGGGCTTTTTGCTCATCATTGTCTTTTTCTAGGAGATAATTTAGAGCTTGATTAATATCTTGGATATTCACATTCATTTCGTCTTCTAGGCGGTCAATTTTCTTTTTCAAATCTTTGTATTCGGATAGATTTTGTCGCAAGACGACGAATGCACGTATAATGGCAATATTGACATCAATAGCACGATCACTTCTCAACACACTGGAAAGCATGGCCACACCTTGCTCCGTAAATGCTAGTGGCGTAACGGGACTAAACCGTACGTTTTTGGGTAGGTTATCACAATCTGTGATAACCTGTTTCCATTCGGATTTAGTTAATTGAAACATAAAATCCGCTGGAAACCGCTTGATATTTCGACGAACGGACTGTTTAAGTGCCCGATTTTCCACCTGATAAAGGCTCGCAAGGTCAAAATCAAGCATTACACGAATACCACGAATTTCGTGTATTTTGTTTTGTATTATTTTTAGCTCCATGATGGTCTAGTTTCACAGCGACTCGCTACACCCAAACTTGAATTAACCTACCTTACTATCCAAAACAACGACTGGACAAATCATCTCTTCCAAAGAAATCCCACCGTGCTGGAAGGTATTCCGAAAGTAATTATTGAACTTAGTGTAATTATTAGGATACAAGAAGTAGAAGTCTTCTATGGCAAAAACATAACTTGAGCTGATATTCGGAGTCGGTAATCCAACATCTTCGGGCTTTCTTATCGCAAGCACATCTCGACCTTCATAGCGCAGATTACGACCTGCCTTATACCGTAGATTCGTTGTTGTTTCTTTGTCACCAATAATCTTAGAAGGCTTTTTTACCCGAATAGTCCCATGATCTGTCGCAATAATCAAACGAATCTCTTTATCCGCTACTTTCTGCAAAGTCGCCCACAAAGGAGAATGCAAAAACCAAGACTTCGTTAAAGAACGGTAGGCTTTCTCATCACCTGCCAACTCCTTCAACACTTCCATCTCCGTACGAGCGTGTGACAACATGTCAATAAAATTATACACAATCACCGTCAAGTCATTGTCCAAAATATTATGTGCATTATCCACTAACTGCTTCGCTTTTCTGACGGAAGTCACCTTTGTATAGTCCAGCTTGATTTCCTTACGGAGAATCCGCTTCACCTGTGCTTCTAGCAGCTTGTCTTCAAAATTATTTTTGCCCCCTTCTTCATGATCATTTTTCCAGTAATCCTTATGGTACTTGGCGATATCTGCGGGCATCATACCCGAAAAAATGGCATTTCGGCTATACTGTGTGGTGGTCGGCAAGATGCTACAAAAAGTTTCTTCGTTGATGACATTAAACCTTTCGGAAATAATCGGCTCAATAATCTTCCACTGGTCATAGCGTAAATTATCCAATAACAGCATAATGGTCGGCACTCCTTCCTTCATATTTGGAAAAACCTTCTCTCGCATCAAGTCATGAGACATCACTGGGCGGTCTTCTTTGGAGCCACGATGCCAATCAATATAATTCTTTTTGATGTACTTCGAGAACGAAGCATTGGCTTCTGATTTTTGTGTAGCTAGAATTTCTCCCATGTTATGCGAGTTAGAATGATCTATTTTTAGCTCCCAGCTCACAATCTCCTTATAGACATCTACCCACTCGCTAAAACTCAGTCCACTGTTAATCCGCATAAAGATATTTCGGAACTCCTGCTGATAGCCCATGGATGTCTTTTCCCGAACCAATCTATTTTTTTCTACAATTCTTTTTAGCGTAAGCAAAATCTGATTTGGATTGACAGGTTTGATGAGATAATCGGCAATCTGTGACCCAATCGCTTCTTCCATGACATCTTCTGCTTCATTTTTCGTAATCATCACGATGGGCACAGTCGAATTCTTCATTTTTAGCTTTGGCAAGGTCTCCAATCCTGTCATCCCAGGCATCGACTCATCCAAAAAAATAATATCTATATCGGGATGCTCTTCTAGCTCTTCGATGGCATCGTATCCATTGGATGCGGCGATTAACTCATAGCCTTTGGCTTCTAAAAAAAGAAAATGGGGCTTTAAAAGGTCAATCTCATCATCAACCCACAGGATTTTGGCTAAACTCATTTGGTATATTTTAAAGTGATTTATGGAAGTTAATCACGTAATTGGGTAATAGTTGTGCAAAATTACGAACTTTGCTGTTCCTGAACGCCCTAAATGCGTCTCATATTTCGACTATGGCTAGAAAAAAGATTTTTAACGACCCCGTATATGGGTTTATCGAAGTTCCTTATGGAATTATTTTTGACTTGGTGGATCACCCTTATTTTCAGCGACTGCGGCGGATACGTCAATTAGGGCTGACCAATCTAGTCTATCCAGGTGCCAACCACAATCGGTTTCAACATGCCCTAGGTGCCTATTATTTGATGACCAAAGCCGTACGGGTACTCAAAGGCAAAGGGGTCAACATCACCGAAGCCGAAGAAGAAGCCGTAGGAATAGCGATTTTATTACATGATATTGGTCATGGTCCCCAAAGTCATGCTTTGGAGCATTCTATCGTGAATTTTAGTCATGAAGACCTGTCTTTGCTCTTTATGGAACGTCTAAATGAAGAATTTTCAGGCAAATTATCTCTAGCGATGGAGATTTTTAAGGATGCTTACGCAAAAAAATTCCTGCATCAATTGGTTTCGGGTCAATTGGACATGGATCGGATGGATTACTTGAATCGGGACAGTTATTTTACGGGAGTGATAGAAGGTCGAGTTGGATATGGACGCATCATAAAAATGCTCGATGTCCGTGATAATGAGTTAGTTATAGAAGAAAAGGGCATTTATTCGATAGAGCAGTTTTTGGCCGCAAGGCGCATCATGTATTGGCAGGTCTATTTGCACAAAACCGCTTTATCTGCGGAGTTAATGCTCATCCAAGCCTTTAAGCGTGCGAAGATGCTTGCGCAAAAAGGCGAGAAATTCCAAATATCACTTGCTTTGAGTAGTTTGTTGGAAGAAGATGTCGATTTGGCGAAAGCCCGTAAAAATCCCAAATGGTTAGATTTATTTGCAAAATTAGATGATTGTGACATTCAAATGGCGATAAAAACCTTTGCAGAACACAAAGATTTGGTCTTAAATTATTTAACAATAGGTTTACAAAACAGAAAATTATTCCGTTTGGAGTACAAAAAGTCATCATTTCCAAAAAAATACACTGACCAAATAAAAATAAAGCTACCCCAATTTATCGAAGGCCTAACCAAAGAAAATTCTGAATTATTGATATTTCACGGAATACAAACTAATATCTCGTACAATCCGCTAAAAGAAATCAACATCTTATTTAAGGATAACAGCGTAAGTCCATTGTCCGAATTTGCGGATTATGAGCTAGGAACAAGGCAGATAAAAAAATATTATATTTGTTATCCAAAAATAAAACCGTAACTTTGCAGACGAAAATGGAAAAGATTATTATCTTTGCCTAGTTTCAAACCTATTAAACCAACTTTGAAACAAATTTTTTTATTCTTAACTTAAACGCTTCCGACTTATGAAGAGAGTTAACTTTTTACTCGCCGTTATTATGTTTTTTTCTGTAGCAGTATTTGCTCAGACAGGTCCTGGATCTGATATGCCTGTCGAAAGAGAGCCAGGTAGTTGTTATGCCAAGTGCTTAATTCAAGATGAGTATGAGACTCAGACTGAAAAGATAATGACAAAAGCTGAAGATGTTCGTTATGAGGTAGTTCCTGCTGAATACGAAACAACTACAGAAACAGTACAGAAAAAAGCTGCATCTGCTAGATACTACGCAGTACCTGCTGAGTTTTCATCTGAAACTGTATCTTATGTATCTAAAGCTGCATCTACTCGTTTAGTTGCTGTTCCTGCTACATTTGAAACTACTACCGAAAGAGTGATGACACGCCCAGAATACAAGCGTATCGAAACTATTCCGGCTACTTACGAAACTGTTACTGAAAGAGTAATGGTAAAGCCTGAGTACAAGCGTATCATTCCTGTTGCAGGTACTTACGAAACTGTAACTGAATCTTATGTGATTACACCAGAATCTAAGCGTATTCAGTTATTGACTCCTAAGTATGAGACTCAAACTGAAACTATCGAAGTAAAGCCAGCTTCTACGAAGTGGGTCAAGAAACGTGGTAACAAGCAGTGTTTATCTGAAGATCCAGATGACTGTTTAGTTTGGTGTTTAGTGGAAGTACCTTCTCAAAGCAGAACAATCACTAAGCGTGTAAACGTTGGTTGTGCTGGTGGTGACGGAACTGCTAACTCTAACTGTATCAAAGAAGTGGTTATTCCTGCTAAGATGGGTACTCGTACGCATAGAGTAGTTAAGACGCCTCCTACTACTAAAGAAGAGGTTATTCCTGCTGTTTTCAAGAACATCACGAAGAGAGTTGTTAAGACACCTGCTACTACTAGAGAAGTGGTTGTTCCTGCTGAATATAAAGACATCAAAGTAAAGAGAGTTAAGACTCCTGCTACTGTAAGAGAAGAAGTGATTCCTGCTCAAAATGCTAGCTATAAGACAACAGTTGTTGCTAAGCCTGCTACAGTAAGAGAAGAAGCGATTCCTGCTCAATCTGCTACTTTGACTCATAAAGTATTGAAGTCTCCTGCTTCTACACGTACAGTTACTATTCCTGCTGAATACACAACTGTAACAAGACGTGTATTGGTTAAGAAAGGTGGCTTCACTGAATGGAAGAAAGTGCTTTGTAATAGCTCTATCACTAACTACACTATCCGCCAAATCCAAAAGGCTTTGATAGACAGAGGATATGATGTGGGTGCTGCTGGTGCTGATAACGTAATGGGTGCTGACACTAAGTCTGCTCTTGTTAAGTTCCAAAAGGCTAATGGTCTTCCTATCGGAAGCTTAGACTTCAAAACTTTGAAAGCATTAGGTGTTAAGTATTAAGCCTTACGGTTAAAATACAACAACCATATAAAAAAGCCCCGCTTCTCTGAAGCGGGGCTTTTTTTTTGCCTTCCATCGCTGGGCTCAAATCATCCCTGACTCTTTCACAGAAGCCAAACGGCTCGACTTGCATCAAAATCAAAACTGGATTACGAAATGATTTAATTACCACAGAAGCCGAACGACCGTTCGGCTCGACTTTCCAACATGTAACGACAAACTAGTTATCCCCACTTCCGAATATACTTCTTCGCAATATTCACAAAGCCCACGGTACAATGTGGCAATTGATCTTCTAATACCAATACTAACTCCTCCTTCAATTCGGGCTCATCTTCACATATTTTGGCAATAATCAATAACGATGCGCGCTTGATAGCCGTAGGCGTTCCCACTTCTCCCAAATAATTAAAACCCACTTCCGCCAATCGACCATAATATTTCCTAGGGACATCCACGTCCACTAACACCAACAAGCCGTTGCGCACTACGGCATCATGTATCGGATTTTCTATAGCACAGACCATTTTCCCTACATAAGCCCCTATCCAATCTCCTTTTTGCGCCCCAATTTCCCGTACAGCCCAAGCCGCACGCTGCACGACACGATATTCATCTCCCAAAAATAGCTCCATCAAATAGCCAAATCTCTCTACACGATCTCCCACCCACTCAACCACCTTGTCTCGCTGGGACTTAGAGTGTTCTTTCAAAATCATCTCTCTCAAATATTCTTTTGGTTTAACCATTTTTTTGTATTTTGCAGGCTATGAGAAACCGATTCAATAATATTACTTCCAAAGAGTGGCTACCATTCCAAAAATCTTGGTTTATCGATCAAGGAGACGAAGCCACCTACCGCTCAAATCTAAGATTTTTTCTTCGACTAGATGGCAGCTTGCCCCAAAATATTTTTTACTGGGGAGATGACCTTGGCAAAAAAGCCATCAAAAAGGTAGCTAAGTCTCTAAATATCAAGGTTTTCTATCCCGAATCCAAAAGAAAAATCCCCGAACTTCAACTCATCTTGGTCGATATCCGACGACAAGAATCGGGCTTGTCGCTGACTGCTTACCGACAACTCAAAAAAGAAATCCTGCAATTAGCCCAATCACTTTACCCCAATCTCATCCATCGTCGTTTCCTAGCCATCATGCACCAAAATACACTCTATCGTGGCAAATATTTGCCGTATGCATGGGACATGAGCCGCATGCTTGGCACTGGCTTGAGCGCACGTGATGAAAAAGTAGGCTGCTATGATACATCCGCTTCCGCAAAAAAATATGCCCCTTTTGCGCAAGCAACCTATTATATTTCTTATTTCCGAAAGGACGAAAATAGTTTAGGGGATTTTTCCATCCCTGAGATAGATTTCTTCAAGAATATCCAACTAGAAAAAAATCAATTTAAAGCCGAAACACCCAATTGGAAAATCTTCCGCCCCAAAAAAAGAAATAAAAAGGAAATTCTTCATCCCGCTAAGTTTCCAGAAGAAATCGCCCAATTTTTTATCGAAAGGTTCACCGCACCCAAAAGCAATGTCTTCGACCCCATGTCAGGCACTGGCTCTACTCAATTGGCTGCTTTACAGACAGGACGAAATGGCTACGGCACCGAATTGAGCTCGTTTTTTATCGAAATAGCCAATACCCGATTGGTCACCTTTGCCGAGACGCTTCCGCAAAAAACCAAACACAAGCTCCTCCTTAAAGATGCTCGAAAAATCACTAAAAGGGACTTTCCGCCCATTGATTATCTATTTACGTCCCCGCCCTACTGGGATATGCTCAACATGAAAGGAGCCGAAAATCAAGCTACCCGAAAAGCCAAAGGCCTTCAACTTAATTACTCTGACGACACACATGACTTAGGTAATATCACCGACTACGAACAATTTGTGGACGAATTATGTAGCATCTATACCAAGCTTGCGCAAAAAATGAAACCTGGAGCTTACCTAACCATCATCGTCAAAAACATCAAGAAAAAAGGTAAAAACTATCCGTTGGCGTATGACTTGGGCTGGAAACTCCAAAAGCACTTCACGCTGCTTCCAGAGTTTTTTTGGTTGCAAGATGACTTAAGATTAGCGCCCTATGGCTATGGTTATACTTTTGTGAGCAACACCTTTCATCAGTATTGCTTGACCTTTCGGAAAAAATAAAAACTTAACGTGACAAAATATCAAATTTTCGGTTCAGCATCTTCGCTAGATTTAGATGTAGTTTTCTTTGTAGATGAGATAAAATCTATTGAAGAAAATCATGCAAAAATAGCCGACTTGGTCGCAGAGACTCATTTTAATACCCACAAAAAAGTGAATGCAAATATTGCCGTCGTCCAAGATAATGTGATAACCAATTGCTTCAAAGGTAGTCCCGACGAGCTAAACAACGCCCTATTCGAGACCTATTACCTTCACAATCAACCATTTGAGAGCTTAGTCACTAAGATGGTAGATAGAGACATTAATCTAAAAATGGAGCGTTGCGCCCGTACTATTGTCTCCTACTTCACACGCACCCACTTGAGAGCTTCCGCAAAAAATGCTTTGCGAGCTGACTTCAAAACAAAAATTAAATTCTTAGAAACCATCAAGCTCAACCAATTTGATGACTTCGGCAAACATGGAACCCCCATTGAAATATATAAAAGCATGGCGTTTCAGTTAGGGCAGACACTTGCGCTCATGGACGACCTTGAAGTATTCACCAAGGAAGCCATCGCCATTGCTTACCCAACGCTAGAAGATTACTTGATGCGCAAAGAAACATCCACTTTTAAATTGCAAGAAGCATTGACCTATTTTATTCGGCTGGCATCGGAGCGTTGAGGATTGAGCCCTTCAATGGTTCTGTTTTTTTCCAAAATGCCCATCTCCGACATAACTGGACAGATAGAGCAATCATTAACTAACTAAAGTGACAGCTCGTTAATACGGAGGCGTAGCAGGTCACGTTGGAAACTGCTGACCGCAGAGTAAGGCGAAATTTGAAGACATTTTAGAAATATTCCGAATCCGGCTCATACTACTTCAAATTTTGTTTTAATCAAGGAAGTAGTTGGAAGCGTGGCAAGCTACGTCGTAGTTGGTTGCTTTTTGCCGAACCCATGTGTCAAGAATTCCCCAAAATGCTCTGTACAATTTCGACACTTAAAGTTCTTCGATTATGGGAATATAAACCATTAAATCAGTTGCTTTTAAGGGGTTTGGGCTGTTTTTTTTTTTGCAGTTGCTATATTTGAGATAGTGACATATCTCAATGCTTGTTAAAGTCAGGAGGCGTTGGTTTAAATGTGCCTAGCTCTTTTTGTCCATAGTACTCTTTTTCTTGAAAATTTCTTAGTTTTTCCACATCAAGTAAACCAACTAGAACGGAACTCTTTTGACCACCTTTTAGCCGAAGAATATCTTTTCTATCAGAGTTGGTCGGCTGAACAATTCGACTATCCCCAATGTCTGATGTGTTTGACTGAACATAATAGCAATGAATATCTCGAGTTATTGATTCGGCAATATTAGAAAAATACTTCCAATCCTTATTATATTCAGATGCAAAAATAATATCCACCTTTGACTTTAAAAGTGCTCGATGATTAATATCTGCTAATTCATAACAGTTAAAAGTAGAGAATCTCACTCCTCGCCACTCAAAGATGTGATAAAAATATTTATCAATTTTTGGAATAGAATATCGAATATTCTTTATAAGTAAAACTTCTTCTGGTGAATAGTGGTTTTTTAATCTAGGAATAACCAGACTTTCTTGTATA
>CAYTLX010000012.1:0-6341 GCA_964438645.1 uncultured Saprospiraceae bacterium
CAAGTCTCGGGCGGCAGCACTATACCCCTATGCTTCTATGTGTTTAAAACAAGTCCCAGGCGGCAGCAGCACTCAGTTAAGCTTACCAGGATAAATCAATTGAAAAACAGGAATAGCGACCCAAAATGTATCCCCAAACTCTTTTTCCATCAAATACGCCCCTTGCATCTCGCCTACTTCTGTTTTTATGTGCGACCAAGAGCTATATTCATAACTTTGCCCTGGCTCAATAAGTGGCGTTTTACCGATGACACCGTCACCCTGAACCACGTTGATGGTTCCTACAGAATCAAATATCTGCCATTTTCTTTTTAGTAACCTTACGGCAAAAGAATTCCTGTTTGTAATAGTAACATGATATCGAAAGACGAATCGCTCATTCAATATATTAGAGTCCTGACGGCTAAACGCCGTGACAACTTTGATTTCAACACCTTTTGTTACTAAAATGGGCATACACAGTTTTTATAAGGCAATTATATGGGTATTTTTAGACTAAAAAAAGAATTTACAATGTTTTTTGAATTTATTAACGCTTTTTCTAGGACATCATTCACCAAAGTTACATCAAAATAATCTTCATACGACAACTCAAACGATGCTTTATCCAGCCTTTTTTGAATTGTTTTTGCATCTTCGGTGTGCCTATGCTCCAATCTTTCCCGCAAGGTCTCGATACTAGGCGGCTTAATAAATATGGTTAAACACTTTTCTCTAAACTCACGCTTCAAGTTAACCGCTCCTTTAACATCAATATCAAAAATAACCACCTTGCCTAAAGCTTGCACCCTTAAAATCTCGGATTTAAGCGTACCATAAAAAACCTTAGGATAGACTTCTTCCCACTCTACAAACTCTCCTAAAGCTACTTTTTTTCTAAATTCCGTTTCCGAAAGGAAAAAATAATCCTTTCCATCTACTTCGTGGGGGCGCTTCTTCCGTGTCGTAGCAGAAACCGAAAAGGCCATTTGGGGAAAATACTGCATCAAACTCCTTACAATCGTCGTCTTTCCAGCCCCAGAAGGCGCTGTCACCCCAATCATTTTATATTCTATTTTAGCCAATTTATAAAGTATTTAAGACTTGTTCTTTAATTTTTTCTAATTCTTCTTTCATCCGCACCACGATGACCTGAAGATCCGAAGAATTGGCTTTGGCTCCCAAAGTATTAATCTCTCTGCCCATTTCTTGCGAAACAAAAGACAACGCACGCCCTTTTCTAGGCTCATCTCCTTTCAATTTTTCCAAAAAATAATGACAATGCTTATTTAATCTTTGTTTTTCTTCCGAAATATCGACTTTGTCCATAAAATACAAAATCTCTTGCTCAAATCGATTGGCATCAATATTTTCTGACCCCAAATGCTCTCTAAGTAGCTTATCCAACCGAATTCTCAACTTTTCTATCCGCTCCTGCTCAAACTGCGGCACTTGCCCCAAAAGAGCTAAAATCCCCTTTGCCCTTTGTTCAAACTCCGTATATAGGCTTTGCCCTTCATGCTCTCGAAAGGCGGTCAATTTTCTTGATGCTTCCTGAAAAACGACATTAATGTCTGCCCAATCCTGATCAGAGACAATCTGATTAGAAGCTTCCACCACCGATGGAATACGCATAATAGCTTGGGAAAAATCTGGCTTTTCCATACCCAATTCATCCGAAACTTGTTTTAAAGTCCGATAATACTGCTTAAAAAGGGGAACATTAATGGTATGATTTGGGCTTTCATCAAGATATTGGACATTAATGACAACATCAATCTTACCCCTAGAAAAAGACTCCACAAGCATTTTTCGCAGGACCATTTCCTTTTCGCCTAAATTTACTGACGACCTGATTCTGATATCAATCCCCTTGCTATTGAGTGATTTTAACTCAACGGTAATCATTTTACCCGCAAATTTGCGTTCATCCCGGCCAAAGCCAGTCATTGAAAAAAGCATATAGCTGTATATTATGTAAGCTGACAAAAAACTCAAAAAAGGGAACCTGAGCACTCCGTAATATAGGAGAGAAGCAAAGTTAAGAGAATAAAAGAAAGGGGGATTAAAAAATAGCAACCTTTTTTCGGAAAAACACGTAAATCTTTGCAATTGTGCAATTTATGAATAATTTTTTTTGGATACTTAAATAATTATTTCTATCTTTGCCATGGTTGTAGTCGATAAAATGTAATTGTAACCGCAAGGCACAATATTAATTGGTCAACCTACAATTATTTACGAATTGGAGCAAAACTAAAGAGAATTTGCTCGTCAAGCTAAAGTTTTACGTTGTTTAAATTTGAAGTTTATTGCTTGGAAGTGGAGAAATAGGAGAAAGAAATTCATTTAGATTTTTTTTTTACCTAAAAAACCCCGACCTTTGCGGTTCGCTAGAAAAGCAATGTATAATTGTTTTATAACTGATTAAAAATCAAGGAGTAATGAGAAAAGCAGACCTTATTGCCACTATTTCTGAAAAGACAGGAGTTGCTAAAGTAGATGTTTTAGTAACTTTAGAGAGCTTCTTTGACGAAGTAAAGGACACTTTAGAGAGTGGAGAGAATATCTACATCCGTGGATTTGGTTCATTTGTCATTAAGAAAAGAGCTAAAAAGATTGGGAGAAATATCAAAAAAGGAAAATCAATTGTGATTCCTGAACACTATATCCCTTCGTTTAAGCCTGCTAAGATTTTTGTGGACTCTGTTCGCAAAAAAGTGAAGTCACTACCTGAAAATTAATCATTTAAGATAAATACTTAAGTTGAATTTTTCTAGCGAATAAATTCAATTTTTAATCAATAAATTTCGGTTTTATGCCAAGCGGTAAGAAGAGAAAACGTCATAAGATAGCGACTCACAAACGGAAAAAAAGACTCCGTAAGAATCGTCACAAAACGAAGAAATAATTTTTTACCTCTATTGCAGGGGTATTAATTGGCTTTGTACAGTACTTGTCTAGGATAAGTAGTGGATCGTAAGATAAGATCATTTGATCATTTTGGAATGCCTATTTCTTATAGAAATAGGCATTCACTTAATTGTTTGCCTTTCCTTTTTTGGACTCTATTGGAGTCTCTCAAACAATTATTTCAAGTCAACTTGAATTGTTAAAGATATTTTAGATTACTAGCTAATCTCTTTCCACATCCTAATGTACTTCATCGCCTTTTAATTATAGATAGATAGCTTTTGGCTATCAAGGCTTTTTATAATAAAACGAATAACCTACTGTTATTCCTTTATTTGTATGGTGGACATCTAGTTTTTTTACTAGACGTTATCGTTATATCTATATATCTCTGCATATATAAATATTGTGGAAGATGGACAAAGAACTAGTCATCAACTCATCACCCACTGAAGTTGAAATTGCATTTTTGGAAGATTCCAAGCTCGTTGAGCTTCATCGCCAAAAATCTAACAATAACTTCATGGTGGGTGATATCTTCTTAGGAAGAGTTACCAAAACTGTCTCAGGGCTCAATGCAGCTTTTGTGGACATTGGTCATAGCAAAGAAGCCTTTTTGCATTATAGCGATCTTGGCCCTAAATTAAACTCCTTAAATAAGTTTACCCGCCAATCTATTGGCGGAGACCTTAAAGACCCTTCTTTACTTAACTTTAAGCTGGAGCCAGATATCATCAAAACGGGTAAAATTCCCGCTGTTTTAAAGCGCAAAGACCCTATTCTTGTACAAATCCTTAAAGAGCCTATTTCGACAAAAGGCCCTAGATTAACAAGTGAAATTACCATTCCCGGAAGGTATATGGTGTTGACTCTATTTAATTCAACGGTTTCTGTTTCCAAAAAAATTAGTAACCAAGAAGAACGCAAGAGACTCCATTTGCTAATGGAAAGTATCAAACCCGCCAACTTTGGCGTCATCATCCGCACCGCAGCCGAAGGGAAAAAAGTCGCTGATTTGCACGATGAAATGAGTCTTTTAGTGAACAAATGGAAAAAAATCCATTCACAACTCAAAAATGCCCAGCCACCGACTAAGCTCCTTAGTGAATTGGATAAGCCAATTAGTTTACTTAGAGATTTGGTTTCTGACTCCTTTAACAAGATTGTCGTTAACGACCCTTCTTTGCATGACAATATTAAAGCCTTTATGGATCACAGAGTTGCTGAAAAAGCAGACATCCTTAAGCTCTATAAAGGCAAAAAACCTATTTTTGAAACCTTTGGTGTCAATAGACAAATAAAATCTTCTTTTGGCAAAACAGCCACGATGAAAAGCGGAGCATATATTGTCATCGAATCGACAGAAGCCATGCATGTCATCGACGTCAATAGTGGCCCCAAAATGTCCAAAAAAGACCAAGCAGAAGCCGTTTTTTCCGTCAACTTAGAAAGCGCTAAAGAAATTGCGCGGCAGCTCAGACTTCGTGATATCGGCGGATTGATTGTTATTGACTTCATTGATATGCGTAATGCGCAACACCGAAAAGAACTTTACCAGAAAATGGTGGAGTTTATGAAAAATGACCGCGCACAACACACCATCTTGACCCTTAGTAAGTTTGGTTTAATGCAAATTACTCGTCAGCGTACTCGCCCAGCCGTAGAAATAAATACTTCGGAGCATTGCCCCGTCTGTAATGGAACAGGCAAAGTGAATGCTTCAGTCCTTCTTATAGATGATATCGAAAGAGATATTAATTTCCTTTTTGAATCACGACCTTCCGGAAAATTATCTATAAAAGTACATCCTTTTGTCCATGCTTACATCAAAAAAGGGGTCCCAAACATCCCAATGAAGTGGTACATGAAATACAATAAATGGATTAAGGTCACGCCTGAACCAGAATATCACCTCCTTGAATACCATTTTTTTGATGGAAATATGGATGAGATTCGCATGAAATAATTTTTTTTAAACTTTCCAAAAGTTTAAATCTTTTGGAAAGTTTTAAAAAAAACCTACTCCCCTATCTCCCACTTCGGACAATTGCATTTATTCGTTTTACAAGAGCTGGTACTTATAGCAATAACGGCTAAAATAAACAGCCCAAACAATAGTTTCTTTTTCATGATCTTAGCATTTTTTTGTGTCAAACGTAAATTGACCCAAATTTAATGTATTTTTGACAGGAATTAACGAGATTTTCCTTTTTTATCAAAAAAAGTGCTTCATCTACCATGAAAATTATTGTAGCACCACTCAACTGGGGACTAGGTCACGCCACAAGAATGGTGCCTATCATTCAGGCCCTACTCAATCGAAACATCCATGTGCATCTTGCTTCGGATGGCGAAGCCTTGACGGTCTTAAAGCAATTCTTCCCTTCCTTACCCTCAACCCAATTACCTTCCTATAACATACAGTACAAACACAAGAGCCTGCTTCTAAATAGCTTTTCCCTTTCGGCAAATATGCTTAAAGCCATCCCTAAAGAAAAAAAGGCCATAACCATTTTGGCGAAAGCCATAAAGGCAGACAGCATACTCTCAGATAATAGATATGGTTGCCACACCCCATTCACCCAAAATATCTTTATTACCCACCAGCTCAACATCTTGACTGGCAACCTTACAGAAAAAGGAATTAATACCATCAATCACCAGCTCTTAAAACCCTTTGATGCGATTTGGGTGCCTGATTATCCTAGTTCTCCGAACCTTGCGGGAAAACTTTCTCACAATACATCCTTTAAGAAAATCAAATACATAGGAGCATTGTCCCGCTTCCAACCCATGCCAACTAAAGATAAGACCATTGATGTTTTGGCCATACTTTCCGGACCGGAACCCCAACGCAGCTATTTTGAAGCAATCATCCGCCAACAATTAGCCCCAACTCCTCTAAAAACGGTCATCGTACGGGGCAAACCACAAGATATTTCTCCTCCCCTACCAGACACCTTCAATTATGCACCCACTTCAAAATTATCACAATTAATAGCTTCAAGTAAAGTCATCATATCCCGTTCGGGGTACAGCAGTATTATGGATTATGCAGCACTTGGATTATTTTCGACTATGGACACTCAGGTTCTTTTTGTTCCCACTCCTGGACAACCTGAGCAGATATACCTTGCGGAAAAATTTATGAAGGACGGCTTAGCTTTGACCATTGGACAGGCTGATTTTGACTGGAAAACCATCCACAAAAGTCTAGAAACAATGAACTGGAAAACTACTTCTTTTTCTAAAAATGAATTATTGGACAAAGTATTGACGCAGCTCGTACTACAGAATTCATAAATATTGCCTTTTAAATGTATAAATTGAATATTGCCGTTGCGTGATACCCAAATCCCAGGCGGCAGCACCTTTGTTTTTCGACGGGCCAAAGCCCATCTTACTAGGCAGCAGCAGCATTGCGTCATTGCGTGATACCCAAGTCGTGG
>CAYTLX010000012.1:6441-12671 GCA_964438645.1 uncultured Saprospiraceae bacterium
TTGCGTGATACCCAAGTCGTGGGCGGCAGCACCTTTATTTTTCGACGGGCTAAAGCCCATCTTACTAGGTGGTAGCAGCGTTGCGTCGTTGCGTCGCCAAACCGATGTACCAAAACTTGAGCCTGAAGCACGCCCCCCTAATTAGACCCAATCTAAATAACATCACAACCCCCAAGTATATTGAATCATGTCTTTCAAAAGAAAAAAAACAACCAACTAAAAAAGAAATAAAACCTTGATTATCAATCACTTATAACACAAAAAACAGGCATACCAAACATCACATACATTCAAAGGGCAAATCATAGATTTTAATGACAAAAGTCAGTACTAATAAGGCAGTTTGGATATAGCTTTGCTTCCTATCGAATGAGTCACCTACTTAGCGACTTGTTTAGAATTAAACCTTTTAATATGATTACAAGGAGAAAGTTTATTAAAATCTCTGCCCTAGGAATAGGAGGAATCTCAATGGGAGCGAGTGCGCTCAATCTATTTGGAGCACATGCAAGTTCGGATGGATATGCCATTCAAGAATTCACAAGATTTCCAACCTACTGCGAAGTGTGCTTTTGGAAATGCGCTGGCTGGACTCACGTGGATAAGAAAGGAGAGATTGTCAAAATAATCGGCAACCCCATTGACACCCACTCTAATGGTCGCTTTTGCCCAAGGGGCACAGGGGGTGTCGGAATGTATCACGACACCGATCGACTTCAAGTACCTTTAATAAGGGTCAAGGACGGAGAAAAAGAAACTTTTAGAGAAGCTACTTGGGAAGAAGCACTAGATTTGATTGCCTCCAAAATGAAATCTGTCAAAGCCAAATACGGCCCAGAGAGTTTCGCACTTTTGAAGCATGGTGCTCCTGGCAAACAAATGGAACACCTTTTCAAGGCCTATGGTTCGGACACCATCGGGGAACCTGCCTACGCTCAATGCCGGGGCCCAAGAGAAACGGCTTTCTCTATGACTTTTGGCTCTTGGGTCGGATCTCCAGAACCAACGGACATTCGAGATACTAAATGCTTAGTCTTGATTGGCTCCCACATCGGAGAAAATATGCACAACGGTCAAGTGCAAGAGATGTCGGATGCCATTGACAATGGCGCTACGATTATTACCGTTGACCCAAGGCTTTCTACCGCTGCTAGCAAATCAAAATATTGGTTGGCTATCAAGCCGGCTACGGATTTGGCACTTCTTCTTTCTTGGATTCATGTCATCATTCATGAAGGGCTTTATGACAAAAAATATGTAGAACAATACGGATTTGGGTTTGATGAGCTCAAAGCACACGTCGCAGATATGACTCCAGAATGGGCCTACGGTATCACCACCATCAAGCCTAATATCATCCGTGAAACCGCTCGGGAGATGGCTCATGCTTCGCCTGCAGTTATTGTCCATCCTGGTCGCCATGTAGTTTGGTATGGAGATGATACTCAGCGTGGACGAGCAGTGGCGATACTCAATGGCTTGCTCGGCTCTTGGGGGCGTCGTGGCGGGTTCTTTTTCCCGGAAGGGCTTTCCATTCCTAAGTTTCCACATCCCAAATATCCTGAACCTAATTGGAGCTGGGAAACACTTGGTGAAAAATATCCCCTTGCGGAAATGGGTATCACCAACGAAATTATTAGAGCATCTATCCCTAGCGAAGCCAAAGATGGGCATCTAGTCAAGGCTTGGATGGTGGCTGGTACCAACCTAATCAAATCTATCCCAAACAAACGACTTATTGAAGATGCCATGAATTCCATCGAGTTTATGGTCGTCGTGGACACAATGCCTTCAGACATAGCAGGTTATGCCGATGTTGTCCTTCCGGAATGTACTTATTTAGAGCGATATGACGGCATTAGATCTGCCCCACATAGACACCCTTCTATTGCATTGAGAATGCCCGCTGTCCAACCCAAATACCAAACCAAACCTTCTTGGTGGATGGCCAAACAATTGGGCGAGCGACTAGGTTTACACGAATACTTTAACTTCAAGGATTACGAAGAAGTACTAGACTGGCAACTGAAAAAAATGGGCTCTTCTTTAGACGAAATGAAAAAACTAGGTGTCAAAAACTTTGACCGCAAGGAAGGCCCCCTTTATCTAACAGATGGAGAGCCTTTCGAATTTAATACGAATACAGGCAAAATTGAGTTCTACTCTACCGAGCTAGAAGCCAAAGGGTTTGATCCCATGCCTAAATACACACCACACCCCGAGCCTCCAGCAGGATTTTATCGCCTGAATTATGGTCGAGCACCCATGCACACCTTTAGCCGAACCGTCAATAATCCAAATTTGAATGATTTGATGGATGAAAACGTACTTTGGGTCAACCCTAGAGCCGCCAAAATCATGGACATCAATAATGGACAATACGTCTGGCTCCAAAACCAAGACGATGTTTTTTCCACCTTCCCAATTAAAGTGAGATTGACAGAGCGGATAAGATGGGACTCTGTCTATATGGTGCATGGATTCGGACAGACTAACAAGAGTATGTCACGGACTTACGGAAAAGGTGCAGCAGATACAGAGATGATTACCAAAATTATGACTGACCCTATTATGGGGGGAACGGGTATGCGGGGTAATTTTGTGATGCTCCTTACGGAAAATCCACATACCAAAAAGCAGAAAAAAGAAAAGAAAAAGGAACAAGCGTCCTAACTTGACTTTATGTTAATCATGCATGAATTGTTGATTGGACAATTCTCGAGCATAACCAAATAAAAAAAGAATTATGAGATATGCAATGGTCATTGATACCCTAAAATGCGTAGGTTGTAGCGACTGCGTCGTCGCCTGCCAGACCGAAAACAATGTCCCTATCGGGTATTGTAGGGATTGGGTAACAGAATCTGTTGGGGGGACTTACCCTATTGTGGACATTGAATTGCGCTCCGAGCGTTGCAACCACTGCTCGGATTCTCCATGCGTCAGGTGTTGCCCGACAGGAGCCAGTCACTATGAAGAAGGGGGAATTGTAGTGGTCACACATGATGAATGTATCGGCTGCGGTGCTTGTATTGAATCTTGCCCCTATGATGCACGATATACTCATCCAGATGGGTATGTAGATAAATGTACTTTCTGTTTACATCGGGTAAAAAAAGGGCAACTACCTGCTTGTGTCTCTGTCTGCCCAACAAAATGCATGTACTTTGGGGATTTAGATGATGACAGCAGCGAAGTCTCCCAATTGCTAAAAAAACGTAATCACAAAGTGCTTGCACCCGAAGCGGGTACCAAACCTAATGTCTTTTACCTAATTTAGAGTAGGCGGAGATTTGACCAAAAAAACTAAAAACGAAACAGATGAAAGAAGAAATATTTGTTAGCGGACGAAATATCCCCAATGTAGATCCCTTTTTGCACACTTGGCACTGGCCCATCCCTTTGTATTTATTTTTGGGGGGATTAGCTGCTGGAATACTATTTTTTGCTGCCTATTTTACGATTATTGGCAAAGAAGATAAGGTGCCAGGAGCGATTAAGTTGGCACCAATGGTTGCACCAATCGCTATTGTGGTCGGTCTAGTAGCGTTGATGTTTGATTTAACGCACATGCTTTATTTTTGGCGATTATATACGACTATCCGCTTAGAATCTCCTATGTCTTGGGGGGCTTGGGTCTTGATGGTGATGACGCCTATTTCCTTTGCATGGGCTTTTATTCACTTGCGTGAAGTATTTCCCAACTTTAACTGGCCGTTCAAATGGCTCTACCCTATTGAAGCGTTTTTGAAGAAGTATAAAGTATGGATGGCTTGGGCTTTGATTCCTTTGACCATTGTTTTGGGGATTTATACAGGGATATTGTTATCAGCCTTTAATGCTCGACCTTTATGGAATAATGCCATCTTAGGGCCTTTATTCTTAACTTCTGGTCTATCCACAGGTGCAGCGATGAATATTCTATTTGCCAAAAGCAAGTACGAGCGCCACCTATTTGGTAAGATTGACTTGGGTTTGATTATCGTGGAATTGTTTTTCATCATACACATGGTCATGGGATATTATGCAGGTCCAGAAGCACAGAAGGAAGCCTTACACCTATTGGTAGGTGGAGAGTTTACGGTTATGTTCTTTGTATTTATTATCGGAATGGGTTTAGTTTTTCCAGCTATTTTGGAAGCTTTTGAGCTCTCTGGCGCCAAAGTTTGGGCAGCAATTCCTGCGCTCTTAGTTTTGATAGGTGGAGCCGTACTAAGATTTTTGATGGTAGATGCTGGTCAGATGACCCGCTACTTGTACTAAATTGATGGAGCAAATTCATTTTTGCGAAAGCCAAAAATTATTTTCTGCAAAGAAAAGCAGACTAAAAAAACAAAATTAAGATTATGAGTTATTGGAACGAAGATCATCAACACACTTATTGGAACCCCTATTTTGGTGGATTCATGCTAGGGTTATTACTCATCTTTACCTTTTACATGACTGGAAGGGGAATTGGTGCCAGTGGAGCCATGAAGAGTACGGTCGTTTTTGCCTTGTATGAAGTTGCCCCAAAGCACGTAGAAAAATCAGCTTACTACAGCCGATTTGTGCAAGAAGATAAAAGCCCTTTGAATACTTGGTTGATATTTGAAGTACTCGGAGCGATAGGTGGTGCATTTTTATCGGGTGCGCTTTCTGGAAGGGCAAAGTTTAAGATTCAGCACTCCCCCAAAATATCATCCAAAAGAAGATTAGCCTTTGCGTTGGTCGGTGGAATTTTATTTGGATTTGGGTCACAAATGGCTCGTGGGTGTACCAGTGGAGCAGCATTGAGTGGATTATCGGTGATGGCCACAGCAGGATTTATCACGATGCTGACCATATTTGGAAGTGGCTACTTAGTGGCGTATTTCTTCCGAAAAAATTGGATTTAACAAAATTAACAAGCAAGAAAAAATAAAATTATGGGACCTTTAATTCCTCATGAACTATTATCACCCGAGTGGAACAATGTCATCGCATTGATTATTGGTGTTGCCTTTGGCTACCTAATGGAAGCATCTGGTTTTTCTTCTTCAAGAAAGCTGGCAGGTGTTTTTTATGGATATGACTTTACGGTATTGCGTGTTTTTTTCACGGCAGCGGTGGTCTCGATGATTGGGATTTTATATCTATCCAAGCTGGGTTATCTTAATTTTGATGACTTATACATCCAACCGACTTATGTTGATTCTGCGATTATTGGTGGGGTCATTATGGGGGTAGGATTTGTGGCAGGTGGCTTTTGTCCAGGCACTAGCTTATGTGCCGCCGCTATCGGAAAAATAGACGGGATGGTTTTTATCTTAGGATTAATGCTAGGGGTGGTTATCTTTTCAGAAATGTTCCCTTGGTTGGAAGGCACCTTTAATGCGCATAATTTGGGGGGTGTCACCTTAGAAGATACACTTGGATTGTCCAACGAATGGACGACGGCTATTTTTGCTATTATTGCTGTGGTGGCATTTTATGGAACCACCATTCTAGGTCGATATATCCGCAATGTTTGGTACTAATTTTCCGAAAGGATTCCTTAGTTGAAGTAAAAAAAGAGACATGAAGAAAAGAGTTTTAATCACAAGAAAAAGATACATCTTTCTAGGCTTCGCCTTGGTGGCTGCTGCCGTAGGACTATTGTTCTTTGATGGGCTACCTGATGCCAACCGATTGCAAGCAGACCAATTGCTGCTAAAAGCCATGAAGAAAGGTCACTACATCAATAGTGACCAATTGGCAGAAACCATCATCAATGGTGACCCGTCTCTTTTACTCGTTGATCTAAGGGATTCTGCGCAATATGCTCATTATTCATTACCCAACTCCATGAATATTCCTTACGGAAAAATACTCAACAAGGACTATGTCGGATACTTTGACCAAGATCAATTCAAGGTCGTGCTGTACTCCAATGACCATCTTATTTCCGAGCAAGCATGGCTGCTATTGACCAGCAAAAATTTTTCCAACTTATATGTGCTTGAAGGTGGACTAAACAATTTTTTTAGTACCATCATTCAGCCCAAAGAACCTTTAGCAACAGCAGACAGAAATGAATTTGAGCGATACAACACCCGCAAAGCAGCAGGATATTATTTTGGGGTTCCTATGCCAAGAACTGTTTCTAGCGGTACCAGTAGTGGTGTTTCCGAAACAGGTGGCATCCTGAAAGGCAAAAAGCGTAAGGCAATCACCATTCGCAAAAAGAAGAAAAAGAAAGTGGGCGGCTGCTAAAAGCGTGCTTCAAAGTG
>CAYTLX010000012.1:12771-15267 GCA_964438645.1 uncultured Saprospiraceae bacterium
TATAACGGCTACCAACTACTACAAGCCAAAAAATCTTTAGCCAGCCTTAAAGAGCCCGAAAAGCCAGCCTTGGACTATGCCAATTTCTTCGTAGAAGCGCGCAAAAAAATGAAAAACGCAGCCGTTGCCGCAAGTGCCCCTACTACCAAAAAGAAAGCTTTTACCATCCGTAAAAAGAAGAAAAAGAAAGTGGGCGGGTGTTAGAGTGAGTATTAATTGAATTGCTGCCGCAGCGACATTCGATGCTTTCGCATCTCAATCGCTGCGCTGTACGCTTATGCTCTATAGTAGTGGGCGGTAGCACAACTCGTAAGGATCTTTTTTTAATGCTCTGTCCATTTAACAGAATCTAGGTCAACACCATCCTTATACATCTCCCAGATGGGGCTAAGATCTCTCATGTGTTGAGTACCACGGCGCAATTCAGCGATGGTCAAATCAATATCTTCTTTCGTTGTAAAACGCCCTAAACTAAAACGGATAGATGAGTGCGCTAAGTCTGAACCCAAGCCATAAGCGAGTAAAACATAAGAAGGCTCTAAAGAAGCAGACGTACAAGCAGAGCCCGAAGAAACCGATAATTGCTTATTAAAAGTCATCATCAGACCTTCTCCTTCCACATGCTTGAAGGAAATGTTGGTCACATGTGGCACTCGATTTTCTACGTTTCCATTTAGATAAGTTTCTTCGATTTTTAGCAATTCAGCTTCTAAATAATCACGTAATTTGGCTAATCTTTTTCCTTCCGTCTCCATTTCTGCAAGGGCAATCTCTGCCGCCTTACCAAAACCGACAATGCCCGGCACATTCATCGTACCAGAGCGCATTCCACGCTCATGTCCGCCACCATGCATTTGAGCGGTCACTTTTACTCTAGGATTTCTTCGGCGTACATATAGAGCGCCGATTCCTTTGGGCCCATACATTTTATGTGCGCTCATGGCAAGCAAGTGAATACCCATTTTGTTGACATCAATGGGCACTTTACCAGCCGCTTGAGTGGCATCTGTAAAAAACAAAACACCTGCTTCCGCACAAATTTTGCCGATGGCTTCCATATCTTGAATGACTCCCGTTTCATTGTTGGCCCACATCACCGAAATCATAATGGTATTGGGTTGGATGGCTGCTTTCAACTCTTCCAAGTCCAGCATTCCATCATTTTTTACCGCAAGGTAGGTGACTTCTCCCCCTTTTTTCTCAATATTCTTACAAGTATCTAGCACCGCTTTGTGCTCCGTATTAACGGTAATAATGTGATTGCCCTTGCGGGAATACATCTCAAAAACACCTTTTAGAGCCAAATTATCAGATTCGGTCGCCCCTGATGTAAAAATAATTTCTTTGGGATTGGCGCCAATCAATTTAGCGACTTGTGCACGACCATAGTCCACGCCTTCTTCGGCGGCCCAGCCAAAAGGATGATTTCTACTCGCAGAATTGCCAAAATGCTCCGTAAAATAAGGCAACATGGCCTCCACTACTCGGGGATCAACAGGTGTCGTTGCGGCGTTATCCAGATAAACGATTCTCTTCTTAGTCATTGGTTTTATTTTGCTCATTCTCTTCTAAAACCAACAAGAATCTATTATGTTTAGAATTAGTCTAAATAGTTGAATTTTGGGAGTAGGCTCAAAAATTGAACAAAAATTTGCTAATCGCTCCGAGTCAAGCAAGCTGAACGAGTGGACTTGCAAGGTTGATTAAGCCCTGTTTATCGCAAAAGCATCAGCCGTTGCTCCAATCCCGAATGACCCACTGCCCAATAAACGCTATAACCACCCGCCCCATCACTATTGTGCTCTATGATGAAATAGGTTTGATAATGGCTTACGATGTGTGGGTTTTGATTAGACTGATACAAATTTTCAAATAGCACCTTAGGAATAGGCATCACAACACCATCTACATTTACAATAATATCAACGGTCTCTTTAGTCGGTATCAACCCATCAATTCCAAAAGGATAACGATCATCAATTTTTACAGCATTATTACCTTCATAATCAATAATATGCTCTTCTGCAACGAATGATTTAACGATGGGCTCAAAACTGCATAAGACTTCATCCATCGTCAAACTACCAAGAGCAAGAATTCTTGACCGATGAATATAGCCAATTATGCTATTGTCTTCTGCCCAAGGGTGGATGTCAAACTTATTTTTCCGTATAAAAACTTTAACCCAGGGTGTCTTTTCGTCCTCCGTATTATACTCAAACATTTCGTTATCATGTAGCACATAGATTATCTGGGCCTTTGCATTGGGTTGGGCTCTAACATTACTAAAACCATCCTTATCTTGGATAATAGCTATCTGTGCCGATAACTGAACAGAGAAAATTAGCAAAAAAGCAAAATAGGGTAAACTTCTCATTTTAGTGTATTTGTAACTGTTTAGGTAGGGCAAATTTTTGCCATAAAAGCCCTTTTTACACCTGTTTTTGCTATTTTTTTATCACATAGCGGTGCTACGCTTCAAAAAAAAGCTTCAAC
>CAYTLX010000013.1:0-15192 GCA_964438645.1 uncultured Saprospiraceae bacterium
GTTGCTTGGGTTAAACACATAGAAGCATAGAAGCATAGGTGCTACCGCCCGCTGCTTATGGCATCACCGAGAAACATAGTGCGACGTACTTTGGTGGGTCAAAACAATGTCATTTGTTGTTCTTAAATGGCTGGAAGCATTTTGAAAAATTTATTAACAAATGTTTTTTGGCCATATTGAAAAATATTGGTTGTAGTGAAGTTGATGAGAATTGACTTGGGGACTTTCAATAGATGGGCGTAAGACATTGCTTGAGCATCGTGTATGGGTAGCATTTGTGCAAGGGCTTTTAATTCAACAATAATACATTCTTCAACTAATAAGTCATATCTGAGATTTGCATCAAATGTCATGTCTTTATAAATGATGGGAACACTCTGTTGGTGTTTTACATCAAGACCTCGTAATTCTAGCTCATAAATCATACATTTTTCATAAATGGATTCAAGTAGGCCTGGACCTAATTCTTTGTGAACTTCAATTGCTGCTCCAATAATTTCGTAGCTTAGCTCTTCAATGTGCTTTTTGGTTAGTTTTCTCATTTTTTTTTTGCTGCAAAGATAACCAGGATGCTACTTTTTTGAAAATTTTTTAGAAAATATGAAATTGTATTGTTATGTTGTTCAGAGTGTTTTAGGTTGTATGAAAAAATTGCCCATCATCCTATGTGCTAAAAAAGTCACGTGCGGTAGCCCTATGCTTCTATGTGTTGAAAATAAGTCACGTGCGGTAGCCCTATGCTACAAGGCTTCTATGTGTTAAAAAAAAGTCACGTGCGGTAGCTCTATGCTTCTATGCTTCTATGTGTTAAAAATAAGTCACGTGCGGTAGCTCTATGCTACAATGCTTCTATGTGTTAAAAAAAGTCACGTGCGGTAGCTCTATGCTTCTATGCTTCTATGTGTTAAAATAAGTCACGTGCGGTAGCCCGATGCTTCTACGTGTTAAAAAAAACAACTATCTTTGTCAAGATGAAGAATAATTACAAATCCTTAATCCAGCGAAGCTATCCATTTCCCCAAGAAGGATTTGATGTCAAGGACAATTGGCTATCCTTTCAAGGAATTTCTTTACAAAATTTGATTGAGAAATATGGGACT
The DNA here is from genome assembly GCA_964438645.1 of uncultured Saprospiraceae bacterium. Taxonomy (GTDB): domain Bacteria; phylum Bacteroidota; class Bacteroidia; order Chitinophagales; family Saprospiraceae; genus HyVt-613. Next base: position 1,101 of record CAYTLX010000013.1, read on the forward strand.
CCGCTAAGGTTTATTTATCTGCCCAAAATTGGCGAGCAGATTAATAAAGCCCGAAATCTTTTTGCTCGGGCATTTGAAGAGACTAATTATCAAGGAAAATATCATTACGCTTATTGTACCAAGTGCAATCATTTTTATCACGTAGTCAAAGAAGCTCTTCGTAATGCTGTCCATTTAGAAACTTCTTCATCTGCGGATATAGACCTGATAATCAACCTTTTGGGGCATGGTGACGTGTCTTTGGATACGGTGATTATTCACAATGGATATAAGACTAATGAGTATTTGGAGAAAATCATTCTGCTACAAGAATTAGGCTTTGTGAATGCCATCACCGTCTTGGATAGTCGGCATGAATTGAAAAGATTGTTACGATTAAATCCAAAATCTAAACTGAAAATTGGGCTTAGGATGGCCATTAATGAAGAAGCTAAATCTGCTTTTTATACGTCACGGTTAGGGATTCCTGAAAAAGAAATTATTCCTTTTTTTCGAGAGGAGATAAAAGAGAATGAGCGGGTTGAACTTAAAATGCTCCATTTTTTTGTTGATACGGGAATCAAAGATACGGCTTATTATTGGGGGGAGTTTCAGAAGGCGCTGAATCTTTATGCTACCTTGAGACAGGAAAGTAACGATTTAGAATCTTTTAATTTGGGCGGGGGTTTCCCAATTCAGAATCATTTGGGATTTGAATATGACTTTGAGAATATTATCCGGAAAATGGTTCATAGTATTAAAAATACTTGTGTGGAAGAGCAAGTGGTAGAGCCGGATATTTATACAGAATTTGGAAAATATACGGTTGGAGAATCAAGCGGAATTGTTTTTGAAGTTTTGGAAAAAAAGAAGCAGAATGACACGGAGACTTGGTATATTATTGATAATAGTTTATTGAATACGATTCCTGATGCTTGGGGGCTGAAGGAGAAGTTTATACTACTGCCCATCAATAAATGGAATAATGGTTATCACCGTGTAAATATAGGTGGGATAAGTTGTGATCATACGGATTATTATAATTCTGAAGAGATGAATCAAGAGATATTGCTTCCAGATTTTGCTCAGGAGAATGAGCGATTGTATATAGGTTTCTTTCATACAGGTGCTTATCAAGATGCGGTGAGTGGGTATGGTGGGATAAAACATTGTTTGATACCGTCTCCAAGGTATGTGGTAATTGATAAAGATGAAAACGGAGATCTTGTGGATTCGCTTTATCGCGATGAGCAATCTGCTGATGAGTTATTTGAAATATTAGGATATAATATCTCTCGGTAAGGTGTGTTTTCGTGAAACAATCCTTCGGTAAAAAAATGAATAACTCCGACGTAGCTTGTCACTACTTCCTTGATTAAAACAAAATTTGAAGGTGCATTGTATTATTGTAAACTATTGATTTTGAGCGTTTTGTTTAGTGTTTAATTTATGTGGTTGAACGATTTATAGATGGTGTATATAAACACTTCATTTTGAGAAGAGAAATGATTGAAACGATTTTTTGCGCAAGCATCACGCCATCCCTAACTAGCCATTTGCATCAAATAAGCACAAAGCAACGCACCAAAAGTACCCATCGCATAACCCAGCACAGCCATCAAAGCACCTACGGGAGCAAGTGAAGGACTAAAGGCAGAAGCCACAATCGGAGCAGAAGCGGCACCACCAATATTGGCTTGGCTACCGACTGCTACAAAGAAAAATGGCGCTTTGATGAGTTTGGCCACTAAAAGCAAAATACTGACGTGGACAATCATCCATATAATACCTATGGCAAAGAGACCTAGGTTGTCCGCAATTTCGGAAATATTAATCTTCATACCGATGGTGGCGACCAATACATAAATAAAAATACTGCCCCATCTCGATGCTCCGACTCCTTCCAATTGACGAGCCTTGGTAAAAGAAGCAATGAGCCCAAGCGTGGTCACGATGACAATCAACCAAAAGAAACCCGATGTCAAAGAGTTGAGTCCATACTTTGCCAGTGTTTCTTTGTGGTTGGACATAAATGGAGCAATTAGGTCGGAGCCAAAATGAGCGATAGCAACACCCCCAAAGGCAACAGCTAGCATAATGAATACTTCAGTTGTTGTAGGGATTTTGGCAATTTTTGCGCTGTAGTTTTCTATGCGATGCTTTAGGTCTGCAATGGCGGAGTTGTCTGCTTTTAAGGTTGCATCTATTTTGTCAGAGATGCCCGCTCCATACAATAAAAAGCCCATCCAGATATTGGCTACAATCACATCGACAATAATCATAGTCGCAAATAAGTTGTCGCCAACCTTAAATATTTCTTTCATCGCAGTTTGGTTGGCGCCACCACCTATCCAACTGCCAGCCACGGTGGACATGCCTCGCCATAAATCATCTGGAGAGATATTGGGAATAATACTTGGGAATAGGTTGGAGACAATCAAAATCGCAATCGGCCCACCAATAATCACCCCAATTGTGGCCGCAAAAAACATGACTAGTGCCTTATAGCCTAAGCCCATAACTCCTTTTAAATCAATGCTTAAGGTCAAAAGTATCAAGCTGGCAGGTAGTAAATAGCGAGAAGCCATAAAATAAAGTCGAGAATGTCCTTGAAATTTAGCGTAAACATCTTCACTAATGCCTTGGTCATTGAGATAACGAGTGATGACTTCAAAACTTTCGTGAATTGGGATGTTTAGGTTATTTGCTTTCGCAAAATCCAATAGTGGACCAGATTTGTACCAATGTGGAGCAATTAATTCAAACGGCCAATGTAGCATCGCTGGTAAAAAATAACAAAGTAACAAAGCCGGTATATACCGATAAAATCCCTGCCAGCCCTTGGATTTAAGACCAGAAGTATGAAAAATGAGTGCTAGCACAATGAATAATATGCCTAGTACAACCGCATCATTGGTAATTAATGGCTCCATAATTTTATTTTGTGGTCATAAAGGTAATAAAAATAATGCAGCTGTATTAGGTTTTTAGGATGGTTGTTAATGCAGTAATTTTTTTTTGCAAAAAAAAATCTTTATGTTCCATTATTTAAAAAAATGTTTTACCTTTGCGCAAACCTAATCAAATGTACCGACTGCTCAAGAGATTGCTATTTTTGTTTGATGCCGAAGCCGCTCATCATTTTAGCTTATCTGTCTTAAAGCTCTTTAGTCGTATTCCCTTTATATCTGTCCTGTTAAGGACTTTTTTTATGCCCAAAATCAAAGCAAAATCCGTTAGGGTTTTTGGTTTGGACTTCCCGCATCGCGTTGGGCTTGCAGCAGGGTTTGATAAAAATGCAGCATATATTGATGGCTTGGCTAATCTTGGTTTTGCTTTCATCGAAATAGGGGCAGTGACTCCTTTGGCGCAAGCAGGAAATCCCAAGCCAAGACTGTTTCGCCTAAAAAAAGATAAGGCACTAATCAATCGGATGGGCTTCAATAATAACGGTTTGAAAAGTGCCATAAAGCATCTGAAAAAACGACGAAGCAATATCATCGTAGGTGCCAATATCGGCAAAAATACAGATACGCCAAATAGCCAAGCAAATGATGATTATATCCTGTTATTCAAGGAGTTACATGAGTATGTGGACTATTTTACCGTCAATGTGAGTTGTCCTAATATTAAGAATTTAAAAGAGCTACAAGACAAAGATAGCTTGTTGGTTTTGTTGTCGGAATTGAAAAAAATCAATCATCAAAAGGCGAAGCCCAAACCGATTTTGTTGAAGATTTCCCCTGATTTAACATGGGCGCAATTGGATGATACTTTGGCGATTATTCAACAGACCCAAATTGATGGAATCGTAGCGGTGAATACCACTTCTACTCGAAATAATTTATCCATTGATGAAGGACGTGTTGCCCAAATAGGCGCAGGCGGTCTCAGTGGTTTGCCGCTGAAAGATAGGGCGACGGAAGTCATTAGATATATTGCCGAAAAAACGAATGGACAGCTACCTATTATTGGAGTGGGTGGCATCATGACACAGAAAGATGCACAAGAAAAAATAGACGCAGGAGCTACTTTGTTGCAAGTTTTTACGGGATTTGTTTACGAAGGACCGAGTATTGTTAAAAAACTAAACGCCAAGTGATAATTGGTGGGCTGAATAGGAAGAACTGTAAATACGGAGGCGTAGCAGGTCACGATGTAAACTGCTGACGCTGAGTAAGGTGAAATTTGAAGACCTATTGACTTAATTTAATTTTTGTTGATACTCCTTCAAATTTTGCCTTAATCAAGGAAGTAGTTGGAGGCGTGGCAAGTTACGTCGGAGTTGTGTGGTTTTACCGAAAAAATGATAAAAAAGAGAACAATGAAAACACTTTTGATCAATGCAATAATCCATGGTAAAATTCAGAACCTATTGATTGACAATGGGTTAATTGCTTATTTGGGAAGTGATAGACTGCCTGCCGATAAGGTAATTGACCTGTCAGGAAGAAACGTGATTCCGGCTATGATTGATCCGCACACGCACATACGTGACTTGGGACAAACCGCAAAAGAAGATTGGTTGTCTGCTTCTAAAGCATCTCTTAAGGGAGGCGTTTCGATGGTGTTTGATATGCCCAATAACCGCCCGCCAACTATCAACCTAAAGAATCTCAACTTAAAAAGGCAGGTTGCCCAAAAAGCTTTGGTGCGTTACAAATTCAATATTGCGGCAACGTCCTATAATCTAGAGGATGTCCGCGACATGTTGAGGACAGATACCCATGATATTGCTTCTTTAAAATTATTCTTGGCAGGATCTAATTCCAATGAATTTGAAAGTGACGAAGAAGTGATCAAGCAGATTTTTGAGATGGGCTTGGAGTATGATTTGCCAGTCATGGTGCATTCAGAGTGGCAGGAATGTGTGACGGAATATAGTAGGAAAGTAAAAAATCCAACAGTCTTGGACCACAATTTTATGCGCAATAGGGAGTGTGCAATCAAGAGTACAGAGATAATTTTAAAAATTGCGAAAGCAGTAGGAAATAAATTATATATAGCCCATACATCCGTGGCAGAAGAAATAGATTTGATTCGGACTTACAAGCCGACCACCCAAGTTTTTTGCGAAGTGACGCCCCATCACCTATTGATTAATGAGTCTGTTTTGACGCAAGTCGGCAATTATGGGAAGGTGAATCCACCGCTTAGAACTGCCCGTGACAATGAAGCTATTTGGAAAGGAATTTTTGATGGGACGGTGGATACCATTGGGAGTGATCATGCGCCACATCGTTTGTCTGAAAAAGATATGCCTTATCTCCAAGCGCCATCGGGTTTTCCAGGTTTAGAAACATCTTTGCCGCTCTTACTGCAAGAAGTGAAGCTGGGTAACTTGTTGATAGATAGGTTAGTAGAATTGACATCGACTAAGACAGCCGATATATTTGGTTTGGAGAAAATGGGGAGAATTGCCGTAGGGTATAAGGCAGATTTGGCCATTTTTGATTTAAGTAAGACGGCGGTAGTGGAAGCCAAAACGTTTGAGACAAAAGCAAAATACTCCCCGTTTGAAGGGATGCGCATCGTGCCGATTGAAGGTACAATGGTAGGCGGAGTGATAAAATAATATGGATAGTTTGCGTCCATAAAAAGTAAACCAATTGATAACTTTTAACTAAAAAACTGAAATATGGAAAATTTAATTTCAATGCGTAATGTCACACGGGCGGACATTTTGGAATTAATTGATTTAGCCCATCAAATCGAAACTAAAACAATTAAGCCAGACCTTTCTGGTAAGCTGGGCGCCTTGCTTTTTTTTGAACCTTCTACACGGACGCATTTTTCTTTTGATACCGCTATAAAGAAATTGGGCGGGCAAAGTTTCGCAATGTCGGGAACGAGTAGTTCGTCTGTAAAAAAAGGAGAAACTTTATCCGACACTTTGATGACGATAAGTCAATATGCGGATTTTATCGTTATGCGTCATAAGATTGAAGGAGCGGCAAAATTTGCTTCAGAAGCCGTGGATGTTCCGATTATTAATGCGGGGGATGGGACCAATCAGCATCCCACTCAAGCGATGTTGGATTTGTACTCCATCTACAAAACCCAAGGGACTTTAGAAAATTTGACGATAGCGATGATTGGCGATTTGAGATTAGGGCGTACCGTTCACTCTTTGGCGCAAGCCTTGACAGATTTTAATCCAAAATTTTATTTTGCATCTCCGAGTCACTTACAGATGCCCGAATACATCAAGGATGAGTTGACAGAAAAAGGAATTCAATTTGAAGAAGTGGAAGACATCAAGGAGATTATCCCCAAACTAGATGTGATGTATGTGACCCGTATTCAGAAGGAGCGATTTGCGGTTTTGGAAGATTATGAAAAGGTGAAGGATGCCTATATTATTACGCCAAAAGTATTGGATGGGGTGAAGCCTAATTTTACGCTAATGCATCCACTCCCACGCGTCAATGAGATTACCCCAGAAGTGGACAAAATGCCCTATGCTTATTATTTTCAGCAAGCCAAAAATGGGGTCTATATGCGTCAAGCGATTATCAGTAAAATAATGAAACTGGTGTAGCTGCTGCTTGCGCTAAAATATTGATTTGCAATAAATTGTGTTGATTAAAAAAAGAGAAAATGAAAAATAAGTTGAAAGTCGATCCCATCAAAAATGGAACAGTGATTGACCATATCGCTTGTGGTAAGGCGTTATTAGTGGCGGATATTTTGAAGCTAAATCCACCCAAAAACTTGATGATGGTGGGCGTAAATTTGTCCAGCCAAAAGATGGGGAAAAAGGACATCATTAAAATTGAAAATAGGGTGCTAAGTGATGATGAAGTGAATAGTATTGCTTTGATTTCTCCCACGGCTACGCTCATCATCATTAAAGATTTTCAGGTAGTCAAAAAACAAAATATTTCGTTGCCTAAGACGATTAAAAATCATGTCATCTGTCCCAATCCCAACTGCATCACCAATATGGAAAAGGTGGCTACACGTTTTGAACTAGCGAATAGGGCGCCCGTTCAGGTTCGTTGTGACTATTGCGAGAAGAAATATGGCATTAGTGATGTGAAATTTAAGTTTGTCTAGTACTACGGTACTATGGGCTTTAGCCCATAGAGTTAATTAGTGTTTGGAATATATAAATATCCTTCTTTTTAGGGTATTTCGGCTTGTCCATTCACCGTTATCGCCAAAAAATATATGAAAAACCCTTAACTTGTGGCGACAAACAACAGTAATGACTATCATTAAGCAACCCGTATTTACTATTTTTCTTCTATTTTGCATGATTTCGGCTCATGCGCAGTTCCCTATTGCATGGGATGCAGGTATTTTTGGTAATAAGTATGATGAGTTAGTAGATGCCAAAGAGTTTTTTGATGGCGGTTATATCATGGGCGGCATTACATACTCCGATGTGGGGGGCGATATCCATGATACTCCACGTGGTAAAGGTGATTTTTTAGTGGTGCGTACCAATGATATAGGTGCGCCACAATGGACTCATTTATATGGTGGCGATGAAGTGGATCGTATGACTTCGATTGATGCTACGGCTGATAATGGGATGATATGTGTTGGGCGTAGTCAATCTGGAATTAGCTTTGATAAATCCACTGCTAATTTTGGTAAAAACGACTTTTGGGTCATCAAGCTCAATGATAAGGGAGATATGCAATGGGACAAATCTTTTGGCGGAAGCGAAGAGGACATACCTTATTCCGTGGCGGTACATCCTTCAGGGGATGTATATGTGTTGGGCTTTTCGGACTCTCCCGTATCGGGCAATAAGACGGCCGCACATCTTGGCAGCAATGATTATTGGTTGATAAAACTAGATGCCAATGGCAACAAAATCTGGGATAAGTCCTTTGGCGGCAGCGGAGACGAACGGTTGTATTATGGTGCTTTGTCAGTCATGAGAGATGGCAATCTATTGATAGGGGGTTCGTCGTCCTCCAATGCAGGGGGGATGAAGTCGGCAAGCAATTTGGGGGGGATGGATTATTGGATACTAAAGGTAGATCAAAATGGGAATATAATCTGGGAGAAGACTTACGGTGGAAATGAAGAAGATCAGGTACAAGATATTATGGAAGCCAGCAATGGCGATATTTTGGTTGGTGGCGGTACACGTTCCGCACCTAGCGGAAATAAAACGTCTAGTTTCAATGGATTGATTGATTATTGGTTGGTGCGATTAGACCCTTCCGGAAATATGATTTGGGAAAAAACTTATGGAGGAAGCGGCTTAGAAGTGATTACGGGACTGGCTGGTAATGATGCAGGTAATATTATGATTGGGGGCTTGTCAGATTCTCCTACCGATGGTACCAAAACCAAACCATCACTAGGCGAGTACGATTATTGGTTGATTTATTTGGATCAGAATGGAAATGAAATTTGGCAAGAAGTCTATGGGTGGACCCAAAAAGATGCGCTAACTGTTTTGTTGCATACTTCGGATGGGGGGTATTTGGTCGGTGGAGATTCTGCATCTGGGGCTGGTGGCGAAAAAACAACCGATAATTTTGGCTTTAATGACTATTGGTTTTTTAAATTAGAATGTGGCTGGGACTATCAACCAGACTATACTTTCTCTGGATGTGATTCGGAGCCTTTGGATATTGATCTCGCAACGGATGATTGTCGTAATTGTACCTTTGAATGGCCTGATGGAACAAAAAGTACGCATTATGCTTATGACGCATCCCTTCCTTTCGGAAAAAGCTTTATCGTGACGGCAGACAATGGAGAAGGGTGCCCAATTGAAAAATTAGTTACCGTTGATTTTCGTGAAGCGCCGATGTTTACTCTTGGAGAAGATACGACGGTTTATGAAAATACGAATGTCGTTTTACGTCCAGAGCCTGTGCCATTATATGGGAGTTATCTGTGGTCAACAGGAGATACTAGTTTGACTGTATTAGCTTCAAAATCAGGAAGTTATGGCTTGACAATCAACGATGGGGGCTGTGCGACCTATCGAGAGATTAAATTAAAATTTGATGGGCATAAAGATGTATTTATACCTACTGTCTTTTCTCCAAACGGCGATGGGTTTAATGATTTTTTTACCATCTATGCGGATAATGCTGTCGCCCGAATAAAGCAGTTTAATATTTTTGACCGCTGGGGTGAGCTTGTTTTTGCGCAAGCTGATTTTTTGGCTGGCAGTAACGCATTAGGTTGGGATGGACGTTATAGAAACCGACAAGTGAAGTCTGGTGTCTATATCTATTTTGTAGAAGTCGAATATACCGACGGTACCACGGAGATGGTGAAAGGCGATGTGACTTTGGTGCGGTAGAATAAAGGTATGGTTTACATTTCTTATGGGGCAAATCTATCGCAGCAATCATTTTTGTAAAAGACCATTTATGAAAGATTTTCCCTTCTTGTCAACTGTCCAGAAAGTGGAGTAGATGGGTATTAATAATAAGAATAAAATGATAGAAGACCAAACCTTTACTGGTAAAGACTATACTACATCTGGTTTTCCGAAAGGGAAATACGATAATTGTATTTTTGATAATTGCCAGTTTAATGATACGGACTTAAGCGGTGTAGATTTCATTTCTTGCCGCTTTGTCGCATGCGATTGGAGCAATACAAAGTTAGGCGGCACCAGCTTGAAGGATGTCCATTTCGAATCCTGCAAAATGGTGGGCACTGCTTTTCATGATTGTAATAAGCTTTTGCTTGCGCTAAAATTTGATGGTTGTCTGTTAGAATACGCTTCTTTTGTGTCCTTGCCAATGCGGTTAACGGTTTTTAACGATTGTAAAATGCATGAAGTAGATTTCTCTAATACGGATTTGAGAGAAGCGAAGTTTGATGATTGTGATTTGCTCCGTACTGTTTTTGAAACAACCAATTTGGCGAAAGCCGATTTTACGACGGCATATAATTATTCCTTAGATCCCGCATCGAATAATATCAAAAAGGCTAAGTTTTCCGCAGATGGGCTGAAGGGCTTACTCATCAAATATGGCATTGTGGTTGTCTAATAATTTCGGATTAACCGAGTTGATACTCACCAAAATAGCTGATTTTGCCGCAAGGCTACCCTGTGTCCACACAAATATACTATCATTCCAAACCGATATTTTGTCCCTTTTTTGGCGCAAGCGTCCATAAAGTCCTAGCGAAAAGCCCTAGTTTACCCCAAAAAATAGTGCTGATAGTCCGAAAACACCCTTTTTTTTCGCAATGTCGTTTTTTTCTTCATTTTTTCCGTCGATTAATTTCTAGTGTTCATCTGACAATCTCCTAGGTACGGCAAAGTAATGGGCAATAGAAGCTACCTTGTATTGCATAGTACCCTAAAACTGCATTATCTTTGTACCAAGAGAAACGATAACTCTTAATTTCATTTCATTCAACCAAAAAATTAAAAAAATGAAACAAGTATTGAATATCAACTTAGGTGGACAAACCATTACCATTCATGTAGATGCCTATAACTACCTATGTAGCTATTTGGATTCCATCGAAAAGCCCATCAAAAATGCTCAAGTAGCCGAACGAGTACTTTCTGATTACGAAAACAAAATGGCCAAGCTATTTGCCGCACAAAAAGAGTCTAATACCATCGTTAATATGGACGATGTTAGAACGGCGATTGATACCTTAGGCTCTCCCGAAATACCGATTTCTGCACTTTATAGTGATGAGCGCACATATGAAAAACGAGCCCATACATCATCAAAGCGTAGATTGTACCGAGATCGGGAGAACAAAATAATCGGTGGAGTGGCTTCAGGAATTGCCGCTTACCTAGGTATCCATGACCCCATTTGGATAAGAATTGCTTTTGTCGCAATGATGGTCGCTGGATTTGCTAGCGTCCCGCTGTATTTGGTCTTATGGGTAGCGATGCCTTATGCTCACTCTCGTGATGAATTGAATCCGCAAGGAGAAACACTTGATTTATCCAATACTGCAGATAGACTTGCGCTTCGATTAGACGACTTGTCACAAGGGATTCGGGGTAAATTTGGTTCAAGAACTAGCTTCTAAGGACAGCTATTTTGGGCGTGTTCATCAACCCTAATTATTTGAAACCATAAAGATTCTTGGTCGAAAGATCAAGAATCTTTTTGTTCACTAGCGTATAGGTGGAGAAAAAATATTGCCCTTGAGTTTTATTTTGGCTTCTATTTCGTTGCCGAAAATCCAAGACTCATTATTGTAAATCATTGATAATTAAATGATTATATCGAGCAGATGCCAAATAAACGCGCTTTGTCGCTGTCGCAACCATTACACCACTAAAGTCACTGCCGAAACTTGAGTTATTGTGTAGGCATAGCGAGTCCCGCTGGAATTTGTGAACGCAGAGTAAGGCTAAATTTGAAGATACTGGCAATCATTTTTCCTTTCGGACGCATACAGCTTCAAATTTTGTCTTAATCAAGGCAGCAAATGGAATCGGGGCAGGCTATGTCGATGAAGGAATCTTTGAGTCTCCATTTTTTGTGTTATTCTTTTAATTCGGGCAATACTACCTGTTCGTTGCGACTAATACACTTCATTAACAAATCAAATGCGCCAGGTCTAAAGCAATACTCATCTTTTGGGTATGTCACCACCAAAAAATAGTGGTTGCCCTTGTTTTTAGTCGCTTTTACCATTACATTTGAAGAAAAATGACAATATGAGAAATCGAATCACGCTTTTTATTTTTGGAGTCCTTTTTTTTGCGACTTTACTAGCATGTGCAGGTGGGAAATCCCATAAGCCCAATCCCCAACAAAGTGTTACTACCGCACAAATAACTAAATACCATTCTATGAATAAATTTGACCCCGCTTGGCATGAAATAGATTCCCTTTTGCGTAGGGGATTGCCAAAATCTGCGCTTAAAAAATTGAATGAAATTGAACAGGATATTCGAGATAGTAAGCATCCTGGACAATTGGTCAAATGGGTCAAAACTAAAGTAGCGGTCGTTCAAGATATTGAAGAAAACTCTAATTGGAAAAATTACCAAAGATTTCAAAACGAAATTGCCAAAGCAGATACACCCGCTAAGCAGGTTCTCCAGTTTTACCTTGCGGAATATCTCCTGCAGTGGACTCAAAATAATCAATGGCGCATCAGACAACGATCGGCTGTGGTGGAAAGTAAGGACGATGATTTGAGAACTTGGTCCTTGCAAAAGCTTGAAAATGAGACCAATAGATTATATAATGCCTCCGTTGCCGAAAAAAGTTTAAAACAATTACCAGTGTCTGCGATTGAGCCCAACGTGATTAAGGGTAAAGGAACGGAAGGGCTACGACCATCACTTTTTGATTTGTTGGCACATGATGTTTTGCAGTATTATAAGCGAGAGAATAATTTTTTGACAGAGCCTGCGTATCAATTCTATGTGGATAATCCAGACTTTTTTGCGGATGCAGCTACCTTTACTCATATTAAAATTGTTTCCAAAGATGAGTCGTCTAGAAAATTAGCGGCATTACACCTTTTTCAAGAATTAACAAAAACGCATTTGGATGCGTCCAATCCCGACGCATTGGTTGATTTGGAATTAAATCGCTTGACTTTTGTGTACCAAAATTATGTCGGAGATGGCAAGGATAAGTTATACTTGGATGCCTTGAATCGCTTGCGCAAAAAATATGCAGATAGTCCCATTGTTGCTGAAGTAATTTATAAAATAGCCGATATCTATATTTCGGAAGGGCAAGAATATAACCCCAAGGATCCTACAAAAAAAGGGAAAGACAGCAAGCGAAAGGCAGTAGAATTATTAAAAGAAGGTATTCGGTTGTACCCTGATACCTATGGTGCTGATATATGTAAGCAGGCATTGAGGGATGTCTCCCATAGAGAGATTCAAGTAAATGCTGAAGAAGTATATTTGCCCATGGAAGCTGGATTGATTAAGTTGGACTATAAAAATATAAATCAAGTAAAATTAAGAATTTATAAGCTCGATAAACCGTATGAGATTTTTTCTTTAGCTAGAAAAGAAGATTGGGATAAGAATCTGAAAAAACAAAAATTTGTTGCCGAGAAAAATTATGAGCTAAAATCTGAAAAAGACTATAATGAGCATACGACAGAGCTGATGATGCCTGCGTTGCCTTTTGGGCAGTATTACTTAGAAGTCGTTGATAATGAAGGAGATGTAGATGCTTTTGTGCCGTTTCAAGTGTCTAACTTGGCCGTATTTAGGCTCGATGAAAATGTGAAAGGAGATTACTTTAGAGTCCTTGATCGGAAGCTAGGACACATAGTGGTTGGAGCTGAAGTAAAATCTTTTAAGTCTAAGAATTATTATGAAATTCTTTATAAAAATCCAAATGTTTCGACCACAAATGTTAAAGGAATTGCGATGCTAAAACCTTTTCCTAAAGAAGTGCGAAACTATCATGTAGCAGTCTCTAAAGGATATGATTTGTTGATTTTGGAAAATACTTACTACCAAAATAGATATTATCCTGATTCGCGAGAGTCCTATTTGGAAACTCGTTTCTTTTTGGATCGGGGGATTTATAGACCTGGACAGACCGTTTATTTTAAAGCACTTGTTTTTGAGAATGATGCGGATGCCATTCCCCATATTCAAAAAAATAAGTCTGTGACGCTGACGGCGTATGATGCCAATGGCCAAAAATTTAAAACTTTTGAATTAAGAACCAATGAATATGGTACTGTTAACGGACAATTTAAACTGCCTTCAAATGGCCTTAATGGACATTTTAGGATTTCGGCCAATACCAACGGAAGTCAAGGATTTAGGGTCGAAGATTATAAGCGCCCAAAATTTGAAGTAACCATGTCGCCACCTGAAAAGGCTTATGCTGTTGGAGATTTGGTCACGCTCAAAGGTGAAGCTAAAAATTATTCCGCAGCTGCTTTGGATGGGGCAAAGGTAAAATACATCGTTAATCGTCAAGTAAATTACCCTTATTGGAGAGCCTATTGGTCTTACTGGTATTCGCCAGCGGCACCCACTCAAGTTGCAATGGGAGAGACGACTACAAATCCTGATGGTTCTTTTGATGTCCAATTTAAAGCCTTGCCAGATCGCTCCGTAGATAAGAAAACTAAGCCAACTTTTACCTATACTATTCAAGCAACCGTTACAGATGTTACGGGAGAAGTACACGAAGCTTCGTCCAGT
>CAYTLX010000014.1:0-11861 GCA_964438645.1 uncultured Saprospiraceae bacterium
TAAAGTGGTCGGGCGAGACGAAGACGGAATCGTGACTTTTGTCGAAGGGCCTATTCCTGGAGATATAGCGGATGTACTCGTTTTTCGTAAAAGAAAAGGCGTCTTTCAAGGGCAGACGATTGCCTTTCATCACTTTTCAGAAGATCGGGTTGCCCCAAAATGCGCCCATTTTGCTTTGTGTGGGGGGTGCAAATGGCAACACATGAATTATGAAGCACAGCTCCATCATAAACAGATTGTCGTCAAAAATGCTTTACAGCGAATCGCCAAAGTGGATACCGCTGTGATGGAGCCCATTTTGGGATGCGAAGAGATTTATTATTATCGCAATAAGTTAGAATTTTCTTTTAGCACCAAGCGCTGGCTGACTTCGGCAGAACTTAACGCACAAGTAACTAATCAAGAAAATGTCTTGGGTTTTCACAAAGCAGGTGCTTTCGATAAATTGATTGATATTCAGCACTGCCACCTGCAAGGGGGCTTATCCAATGAGCTTAGAAACAAGATTAAAGAAATTGCTTTTGCGCAAGAATTGACTTTTTATGACAATCGAGCACACACGGGTTTTTTGCGTCAGATGGTGGTGCGTACTTCGGAATTAGGGGAGACGATGTTGATTATGGGATTTGGGTATGATGATGCTCCCTTGCGGGAAAAATTCTTGGATGCCATCTTAGCGGCCTTTCCGACTTTGACTACTTTGGTCTATGCAATAAATACTAAATTGAACGACTATCTATTTGATTTAGAGATGGTTACGTACTTTGGGAAGGGATTTGTGCATGAGCAATTAGGCCCTTTAAAATACAAAGTCGGCCCAAAATCATTCTTTCAAACCAATGCCCGTCAAGGCAATGAACTGTATAAAATAGCCAAAGAATATGCTGGCTTGACAGGAAATGAAAACGTATATGACCTTTATACAGGCACAGGAAGTATTGCCCTTTTTGTGGCGGATGGCGCCAGGCAAGTCGTGGGAATAGAAGAAGTTGAACCCGCCATCCTAGATGCCAAAGAAAACGCCCAAGCCAATCATATTGATAACGTCATCTTCTATGCAGGCGATGTTAAAGATGTCCTTACGGACGAATTTGCAAAAAAACATGGGAAGCCAGATGTATTGATTACAGATCCGCCAAGAGCGGGAATGCACCCAAAAGTCGTTGCTTTTCTACTAGAATTAAAAGCCCCCAAAATAGTTTATGTGAGTTGTAATCCTGCCACACAAGCACGTGATTTGGCACTATTGAGTGAAGCCTATGAATTAAAACGCTCCCGTGCAGTGGATATGTTTCCACATACGCACCATATCGAAAATGTGGTTTTGTTGGAGTTGAAGGGGTAGGGTAGTTTTGTCTAGAACGGCTAGAAAGAGCCTATTGAATTTAGCTGGTTCTTTGAACGGTTACGGAAGTAGCCTTAGAACAAAAATAGGGAACAAAACCACTTGAAACGACGAAGCATCTTTTTATTTTAATAATTTCTTCACCACCAACCCAAAAAACAAAATCCCGCCCCACCAAAAATAAGACTGATAGGATTGCCCTTGATACAGATGCGCCAAAGCAAAACCACCAATACTTAACACCGCATAACTCAATAAACGGATGCTTTGATTGATTCGATTTAATGCTTTGAGTTCGGTTGGGTTGATTACTTGTACTTCTCCTTTGTTTACTTTTTGAAGTGTTTGTTTTAGTTCGTTGGGAAGCGCAATCAAAGTGCTGACTTGGGATTTTATCCCGTCGATGATGATTTTGCGCCAGCCACCCCCTTGATGGATAATCATTTTTTTTAGGTAGGGCTTGACGGTGTGAATGGGGTTGAACTCAGGGGAGAGTTGGTTGGCAGTACCAAGAATCAAAAGAATGGCTCTTTGGAGTAAAATCCAATCTTTGGGGATTTGGATGGATGCAGATAACTCCTTTAGATTCAATTGTTTAAGTAGGTTGCTAAAGGCCTTCGAATTGGGGTCGATGGAGATGCCTTCCAGATTGAATTGGTCGATTTGAATTTCTTTATGCAAAAAATCTTGCCCAATTTGGATGATTTTTTGTGCAAACAAGGTCGCATCATTGCCAGGGCTAATGAATCCCATTTTCCGCAAGGATGATACGGTGGCAACGGTATCTTGCTTGGTGATGGCAATGATAAGTTTGGGTAATTCTTGTTTTACGGAAGGGCTCAATTGTGCAATAGCTCCAAAATCAATCACTGCAATTTGACCAGCTTGATTGACTAGGATATTTCCAGGGTGTGGGTCGGCGTGATAGGTGTCGTCTTCAAAAATCATTTTGCAATAAATCCCAATTAATTTTTCCGCAAGGGATTTTGGGTCAATATTCCATTCTGCTAGTTTTTGATGGTTCGTAATTTTGACCCCTTCAAAAAAGGAAGTGGTCAGAATTTTAGAAGTGGAGTAGGACGCAAAGACTTTTGGAATGATGACGGATTTTTCCTTCTGCAAATTATCGGCAATTTTAATGGATGCCTGCGCTTCATGTCGATAATCCAATTCTTCTTCGATCATTATTTTGACCTGCTCATATAGATGATTGAGCCCATTAATCGCAAAAAACCAAGAAGCTTGCTTGACTAGACTCTGGATGATGGCTAAATCAACCTGTGCAGTCTCTTGAATATCAGCATGTTGTACCTTGACCACGACATCGCTTCCATCCAAAAGAGTGGCTCGATGGGTTTGTCCAACGGAAGCAGTACCGATGGGGATTTGATTGATTTCACTAAATACATCATTCAGGTTTTGCCCTAATTCTTGCTCGATAGTGGCTTTGATTTGCGAAAAAGGCTTGGTGGGTAACTGATCCTGAAGTGACTCTAAGGGCGCTCTGAATGCTTCAGGCAAAAAATTGGATAAAATAGAAAACAATTGACCGACCTTGATAAAAAGACCGCCTAGATGAACAATCCCATTTTGTAGGCGAAGAGCATTTTTTTGATGGAGACGACCCATTCTATTGGTATAGTAGGTCTCCCCAAATACCTTCCCTAATACATGCAGCTTCCAGTAGCTGAATATGATGCGATAGGCATAAAAATTAGCACGTAATGCCCTTGTATGGTGATTCATTTTCTTCTTTGTATAAGTGGTAGGCTTGCGCAAAATTAAGCTTATTGCCAAACTATTGCTCGGATGTGTGTATATCGCCCCTATCGTCTATGTGTTTTCCTTATTTTTAAGGGTATTTTAGGGGAAATGTGACAGGATAGAGCTATAAATTTTGGTATTTACCGTGCAAATGATTTTCTTTGTATAAACAAACAAACAACCTATGAGATTTTTACGTCATACCCTTGCCCTAACCCTAGTTTTTTTCATTGCACAATTATCTTTTGCGCAAGCGCCTAACGCCTGCTCAGTTCCGATGCCAGGATACACAAAATTAGGCGAATTTGAAGGACATGGGTACTATCTATCCGATACCATTATGAACTGGGTCGATGCTGATGCTTATACCAAAGCCAATGGCCAATTTTTGGTTTCCATTAACTCTCAAGCAGAAAATGATTTTATTCATGGTTTAGTCTCCGAATTGGTGCTGATCGGTCTGAGTGATTTGGATGTCGAAGGAGAACCAACTTGGACGAATGGTGATTCTGTTATTTACACCAACTACAGCGACTGCTCTTGGTGTGCGACCAATGACGTGAACCATAATTTTGGCGTCATGTTACCTTGGGATGGTACTTGGATTTTTGATCATTATTATAGAAATGCCAAGCACATTGTGGAGTTACCTTGCGGTCAAATTACCAGTGAAATGACGATTACTTGTCCAGATGATATTTGGATGCAATTACCTGCTAACCAATTGAGCTTGCCTGTTACATGGGATTTGCCAACTGCCACGACAGATTGTATGGTGAGTGATACGACCATGATTAGCCAAACTACTGGGGCTGCATCTGGTTCGGACTTTATTACTGGAGTCTATACCATTGGTTATCAAGCAGTTGATAGTTGTAATAGCCTTGCGGAATGTACTTTTACCGTGACCATTACTGTGCCACAAGACACAGGATGCGGTAATATATCGGGCTTTACCAAGCTAGGAGAGTTTGAAGGACATGGATATTATATGTCTGATGCTGCTTCTACTTGGGCGGATGCAAGAGATTTTGCGCAAGCTGCTGGCGGACACCTAGTGACGATGAATTCTAAAAATGAAAATGATTTTGTACAATTACATCTAGGGAATGAAATGGTGTTTATCGGATACAATGACGAAGCATTAGAAGGTACAGGCACTTGGGCCAATGGAGAGCCGGTGACGCTAGATTTGAGTTATGGCAATGATGCAGAATCGGATTATGCGGTGATGAATTTTTGGAATGGACAATGGGTCATGGTCAATCAATACGTCTATAAAAAATATATTTTAGAGATGGATTGTGGTGGAGCATCTCCTACAAATATTACTTTGACCTGTCCCGCTAATATTGAAGTGACGCTTCCGACGGATAGTTTATACATGGACGTAACTTGGGACTTGCCGACACCGACTACTACCTGTATGAGTGATGTGGTGACGCTTACGCAAACGTTAGGGCAGGCGCCAGGTGCTGCTTTTGAGCAAGGCAATCATACGATAACTTATGCAGCGACAGATAGTTGTGGTAATTTGGAGACCTGTTCTTTTGAAATCACAGTGCTTTCTGACGGAGCATGTGGTCCTATTGCAGGATATACTTTGTTGGGAGAATATAATGGTCATGCCTATTACTTGTCAGATGCTGAATTACCTTGGGTGGATGCGCAATTTACGGCCGCTTCGGACGGTGGTTATTTGGCCGCAATGAATACTCAAGCAGAAAATGACTTTTTGCAAGGGGTGCTTGGCAATGCCATTCCTTTCATTGGTTTTAGTGATATGACCACTGAAGGAACAGGAATTTGGGCCAATGAAGATTCTGTCACCATTGATTTAAGCTTTAGCAATACCGATGAGAATGACTTTGCGGTGATGAACTTTTGGGCAGGTACTTGGCAGATGGTGAACCAATGGGTCGTCAAAAAATATGTCATGGAAATGAGTTGTGGAAGCAACGGAGCGGCTATCCCTGCGGCGCCTATGATGGCAACACAAGTCCTTAAGCCATCTATCCATTCTATCTATCCTAATCCGGCAGATGATTACATTACGGTTCGGTTGTTGAATGATAAGGCGTTGGACGCTAGCTTTACGATATATGATGCCCGTGGTCAGGTATTCCTTACGGAAAAAAGAAACTTACCCAAAGGGGCATCGGAGTTAGAATTTGAAATTTCTACACTTCCTGCTGGTATGTATTTCTTACAATTGGGTCAAGGGGCTTATCAGCGTTTTGTGAAAATGGATTAATATTTCTTTCCTTTCGGAAAAAAGCGGTCTTCAAAGTGATTTGAAGGCCGCTTTTTTATGGACTGAGAAGATATTTTGGGAGTCAATTTTGTGTGCAGCAATTGATTGTCATTTGGATTGTGAGCAAAAAAAATAAATTTATTTGGGCATAAAGTGCTGATAATAAGTAAGATATAAAATGACTATTATTGAAATATATCTAACATTTCTCTTACGGTCTCTTTTTTGAACTATGGGTTGTTGTAATTTAACCTGACCCCTAAATTTACTTTCTTAGTTTAGTAGCTGTTTAACAGTTACGTTTATTGAATCGACTGAAAGTTTAGAATAGATCCCCTGCTTTTTGATCATTACTAAACAACAGATTATGAGAAAGAACATAAACTATTTATTGTTACTTGTATTTTTGGGATTATTCTTTGCGTCTTGTACCAAAGATAAGGATGGATTGGTAACCCCAGAAATCCAAGAAGGTATCCACTTTAAATTTAATGGGACTAACTTCGAGCCTTCTACAGTCACCAAAATATATGATGAAGGAAATATGTATTTTAGAGGTGTAGAAGAAACATCGAAAACAGAAATTACCTTTATTGTACAAGACAAGATGCTTGAAGGCAAGTATAATTTTGCTAACATTTATAATGTAAGTATGAAGTTTCTTCCTTTTGATGAAGC
The DNA here is from genome assembly GCA_964438645.1 of uncultured Saprospiraceae bacterium. Lineage (GTDB taxonomy): Bacteria > Bacteroidota > Bacteroidia > Chitinophagales > Saprospiraceae > HyVt-613. Next base: position 6,042 of record CAYTLX010000014.1, read on the forward strand.
GGGTTTTATTCCCAAGGAAGGAAAATTTACACTCTACGAGTTGGATAAAGGGCAAGGTACGTTGAAGGCGTTATTTGATTGCGTTTTCAAGAATAAGAAGACTGGAGAAATAATTTATATCACGGATGGTAGTATTAATATTCGGTATTAGGAGCTGCTGCCTAGTAAGATGGGCTTTAGCCCGTCGAAAATATGGTGTGGGTATCACGCACCCCCGCAACGCCGTACCGCCCGAGACACCTAGTTTCTTAAACCATGGTTTAGTTGAAAGCGTGGCAAGCTAAGTAGCAGTGGTTTTAGTTTTTATCGAACTGTTGATAGATAAAAAGCTTTTTTTTTTTGCCGTAAGGCCAGAAAACCTAAGATGTTTCGGCTTTTCGCCATTCTTCTTCTGTGATGCGTTTTTGGAGCCTTTGAACCAAGCCTTTTACCGTAAGGCCTTGAATCAGTATAGAAAAAATAACAATCACGTAGGTAATCGTCACAAATAAATCACGGTAAGGATTGCCGCTAGGTATCGCTAATGCCAAAGCAATCGAAATGCCCCCGCGCAGCCCACCCCATGTCATAATCAAGCCAGTATAGGGGACAAAATTTAACCTTTTTCGGAAGAATAAAATAGGCAACGATAAGGAAATATATCTTGATAACAAGACAATGACAATCGTAATGATGCCAATAACGATGTAAATGGGTTGCCAATCCATGGCAATCATCTCTAGTCCAATCATGACAAAAAGAATGGCATTGAGAAATACATCTAGCATCTCCCAGAATTTATCGACATACATTTCTGTAATTTCGGACATGGTGGTGGAGCGTAGCGTGTCATGTCCAACAATTAATCCAGCGACGACCATCGCCAAAGGCCCTGAAAAGTGGAGCTTGCTAGCCAATAGGTATCCACCCATGACAATGGCTAAGGTAATCATCACTTCGACATCGTAATTATCAATGGCTTTGAGCATGATGTAAGCGATATACCCCAAAAGTAGTCCAAGAAATAGTCCGCCACCGACTTCCATCAATAATAGATGCCCAACATCTGAAATCCCGACTTCTTGGCCCGTTTCATTGAACGTCATACTAAAGATGGTTAAAAATACCACCACACCAATACCATCATTGAATAGGGACTCGCCAACAATCTTAGTTTCTAGGATTTTTGGAGCGCCCGCTTTTTTTAGGATGCCCAAAACGGCGATAGGGTCGGTCGGAGAAATTAAAGCACCAAAGAGTAAACACAACAAAAATGAAGGCTCAAAACCCATAAAAGGGAGCAAATAATAAACCACCACGCCAATGACAAAAGTAGAAACAATGACCCCAAAAGTGGCAAACGCCAAAATAGGGTAGCGTTGGATTTTTAATTGGTCAAAACTGGTGTGCATCGCTCCTGCAAAGAGCAAAAAACTCAGCATCACATCCAACAAAACGGTTTTAAAATCTAGTTGACTCACTAAATTTTCTGCAAAGAGCTGCAATTCAGGAAAAAAACGACCAAAACCAACAATTCCTAGCGTAAACAGAATCGTTATCAGCATGAGCCCAATGGTATCGGGGAGTTTTAGAAATTTCTCATTGATGAATCCAAAGATTGCCGAAATAACGATAAGAATCGAAAGGATAGAAAAAAAATCCATAAATTATTTTTTTATTGGGTCTTTTAAATGGAGCTTTTTTTCCTTCAATTAACTGGAAAATAGTCGATTTGAATCAATAAGCCCAAGTAAGATAGATGGCTCCCCATGTGAAACCACCACCAAAGGTAACAAAAATAATTTTATCTCCTTTTTTAAACTTCTTTTCAAAGTCCCAAAGTAGTAGTGGCAAGGTGGCCGAAGTGGTATTACCGTATTTTTCAATGTTGACCAAAGCCTTTTCGGAGTTGATGCCAATACGATTGGCGGTCATATCAATAATCCGCTTATTGGCTTGGTGAGCCGCAAGCCATTGTACAGAGTCCACATCCAAATTATTGCGTTCAAGTATGGTATCTACAGAAAGAGCCATCATGGAGACGGCCTTTTTGAAGACGGTTTTGCCGTCTTGTTGCACAAAATGGGTTCTATTGGATATGGTGTCCACGGTAGGTGGATAGCTAGAGCCTAGTTTGGCATGCAGAAACTCACGCCCAGCACCGTCACTGCGCAAATATTCATCTTTTACACCGAGACCTTCGGTATTAGGCTCAAAAAGTACCGCTCCAGCGCCGTCCCCAAAAATAATACAAGTCGCCCGATCTTGATAGTCCATCATAGAGGAGCATTTGTCGGCTCCAATCAATACCACCCGCTTATAATGACCTGATTCGATGTATCTAGCAGCAATTGACATCCCATATAAAAAACTAGAACACGCTGCATCCATATCAAAAGCAAAAGCATTGGTGGCACCTATTTCTGAAGCCGTATAAACCGCCGTAGAAGCCGCCATGACATCAGGGGTGGCGGTGGCCACAATCAATAAATCTATCGTTTTGGGGTCGATTTTTGTATTTTCTAGCAGTGATTTTGCTGCGCGGATGGTCATAAAGGAAGTCCCAGCATCTTTTTCTTTTAGGATTCTTCTTTCTTTGATCCCTGTTCGAGAGACGATCCATTCATCATTGGTCTCTACCATCGTCTCCAACTCCTTATTAGTGAGTCTATATTCTGGTACATAACCCCCTACGCCAGTAATGGCAGCCGTAATTTTATTGTTCATTGACTTATTTTTGATTTAGAAGCTGCAAAGGAATAGAATAATAATGAATCGAAGGTATTTTTTTTGACTTTTATCAAGGTCAATTCCACAAAAGTAAGGAATTTAACAAAAAAATATGTCATTCTCTCCAACTGACCAACCTTTTTGTAGCGACTTCCGTCTAACATAATAACACACAAAACAAACTTTCTTAATCCGCTACTCAACGGATTAACACAAAACGCTTTTTTAATCATCGGACGAAAAAAGAATAACAGAAAGTAAGATTAAACCCTTCACTTCTTACGTTAATTTTTGTTATTCTTTTTCTCCGGTGACTTTTTTTGATGGACGTTTTAGGTTTGGATTGTTCAAAGCTATTTTTTAGTTTTGGCTTTTCTAGAAGGCTAGATGAGTATAATTGACAATGCTGGACTCACGAACGAAGAGAAAATTAGACTAAAAACGGTACTTTTAACGTTATCTTGGATATAGTTTTCTAAGAAAAGCTTATCTTGCGAAAGAAAATGAGTTGTTTTACTCAAACACGACTTCATTCTTCGCTTTTTTTAACCAAATAGTTCGTCAATCGGTGAGATTTCGTAAGAAAAAATATACCGAAGAAGAGCTTATAAAGGGGTGTCTCCAAAATGACCGCCGCGCTCAAAACGCACTTTATAAGCAGTTTTTTCCAAAAATGATGTCCATGTGTCTAAAACACACAAAGGACAAAGAGAAATCTTTGGAAATAATCAATGACGGATTCTTTAAGGTTTTCTCCAAAATACATCTTTATAAGCATACCGGCTCTTTTGAAGGTTGGATTAGACGTATTATGTATCATAGTATCATCGACTTCCACCGTGCCAATAAGTCTAGCAAACTCTTGGTCGCACCAGATGTGTTGATTTATGAGTCTATTGATGAAAAAGCGACGGATATTCTTGCTGTAGATGATTTGTTTGTACTTATCAGACAACTTCCCAAAGCAGCGCAGGATGTTTTTTTACTGTTTGCGGTGGAAGGGTATAAGCATGATGAAATTGCTTCGACTCTAGGAATTAGTTCAGGAACTTCTAAATGGCATCTTTCAAATGCGCGAAAACTTTTGCAAGAAGCCATTAGGGGACGGAAAGACACGAGAACGATTTAATATGAAAGGACAGATACATTCGGACGATTTTGGCCCATTGGCAGATAAAGGATGGAAGAGCTTGTCTGCTAGACTCGATAGAGAGTTACCTGTGCATAAAGCACCCAAAAAAGGGATACCTTACAGAAAAATGGCTGTAGTCCTAGCTTTATTATGTGGTGTATTGCTGCTTTCTCTCCTTTTTTCCCAACAAAAGACTACTCGTACTCCCTTCCAGCCTATCCCAAAAATTGTCAACCAAATCTCCTTCAATATTCAACAACCTGATATAGTTGTTAATTTATTAGAGCCATCAGCTCCTACTTACCTTGCGGAAAAAAGACCCATTTTTGCCACACCTAATCCTGCAAATATTGAATCATCATCCTTTACCATTCCCATTCGCAAAAGCCCTACAGCAGAATCCATTGGACTTCGCTACCGTAATTTCTCTCAATATATTACACAATTACCAACCGTAAACCCCGTAGCTTTAAATGCAACGACTGATTTAGTAACGAAACAAACGCAGATTAAGCTGCAAAAGCTGGCAGCTAATGAAAGACATACTAGGTTAGGTGTGAATTTTAACTCGGCTACACATGGTAAGCTTGAAAGTGCGAGTGTTGGTGGGGGTATCTCGGTTTCCTTCCCAATTGGTAAGAGATTTAGTGTAGAGCCTGGAGTGGGGTATGATTTGATGAGATTTAAAGAGATGGTCGTCCCTAATGAAGGAAACGAATTTAGCCTTGCTCGTGCCGTAATGGCCACTCCAAGTCTGAATGTAAAATATAGAGTCAGAAAATCCATCGAAATGCCTGTGAGTATCCATTATCAACCCATTCGTCAATTAGCGTTGACAGGGGGAGTAGATGTGGGATTATTGATTTCCCAAAGGATGGTGTTTGAGTCTAATAATTATACTGGAATGGATGCTTACAAAAAGCAGCTTAACGAAAGCGAGCTAAATCAATTGAATAGAGTCAATATCGGTGCACACGGTGGGGTTTCTTGGTTTCCTTCCAGTGATTGGAAGCTTGGTGTGTATTATGGTCAAAACTTAACATCTGAAAAGAAGTTAAAGCAGCAAAAGCTTAAATTCTCTAATCATATCTTTAAAGTAAGGATGGCTCGCTACTTCTAACCCTACTTTCTACCGTCCTTTTTTATTTTTTTTGCTACAAAATTATTTTTTTTTTCTCTTTGCAGAGAAAAAACTTAAATTTATTTTGAAAATTCCATTTTCTTCTTTATCTTACACCTGTTATCTAACCGCAAATCTTCTAATCATGGTGCTCCTACTCAATATCAAGTTAATTTAATACCTTTAGCTAGGTGGTGCTTGGAGCTATTTTTTAGGTTTGTGTTAGATTGTTTTCTTCAACCTTTTTCTTCACTAAAACCTAAAAGTATGAACATTACCTATAATGAACTTAGGAAATTAAAGCACAGTTTGCCTACTGGAAGCATCAGTCAGATTGCAGCCAAATTGGGCATAGAAGAACAAACTGTACGCAACTTTTTTGGTGCGCAGAAAAGTGTCAACGGACAACTTGTAGGCTGGCACTTAGAGCCAGGCCCAGACGGGGGCATTTTTAATGTCGAAGATACGGATATCTTTGATGCCGCTAAATTAATCCTTGAAGAAACTAACGCAGCTACTACTATTTGACCCTACCAAAATCTAGTAAAGCAGCCAAATGTACTTTTGGTTGCTTTTTTTTTGCTTGGGATTTGGGGTACACGCAACGCCGCAAACGGCTACCTAGTAAGATGGGCTTTAGCCCGTCGCAAGTTGCTGCCGCCTAGGACATTCGGTTTCTTAAACCTTGACAAGCTGATGCACTGACCATTGAATGAGCACCTGAAAGGCTAAAACAAGGGTTTGGGAAACCTTACTAAGGGTTACCGCCTAGTAAGATGGGCTTTAGCCCGTCGCAAGTTGCTACCGCCTAGGACATTCGGTTTCTTAAACCTTGACAAGCTGATGCACTGACCATTGA
>CAYTLX010000014.1:11961-14448 GCA_964438645.1 uncultured Saprospiraceae bacterium
ATGAGCACCTGAAAGGTTAAAACAAGGGTTTGGGAAACCTTACTTTACGAAGCCAAAAATAAAAGAAAATGAAAGCACTGAAGTTAAATCAAACTAATCATCCTTTTGTCCTATCCGAAGTCGAAGCGCCATCCCCTTTCGGGAAAAATAAAGTGGTCTCCATAAAGGCTGCGGCTCTAAATCACCGGGACTTATGGATACAGCAAGGGCAATATGCTGGTATAAAGACTCCGATAATCTTGGGCTCGGATGGAGCCGGAATCTGGAATCGGAAAAAAGTCATTATTCTTCCAAGTCTAAATTGGAGCCAACAAAGCCCGTTTCCACCGAAAAACTTCAAAATTTTAGGTTTGCCCGATGACGGTACCTTTGCAGAGAAAGTGCTAGTTCCAGAGAAGAATATCTTTCCGATGCCCAAACATTTGTCTTTTGCGCAAGCGGCAGCTCTACCACTGGCGGGATTGACGGCATACCGTGTCTTGTTTTCCAGATGTCAATTGAAAAAGAAGGATAGCGTGTTGATTTCTGGTATAGGTGGCGGGGTGGCTTTGATGGCCTTTCAATTTGCGGTGGCCAATGGCAATGAAGTATGGGTGACATCAAGTTCCAAAACTAAAATAAAAAAAGCCATCCAATTGGGCGCCAAAGGTGGTATCCTATATTCGGATGGTGATTGGCATAAAAAATTGCTCAAAAAAGCAGGTGGTTTTGATGTGATCATTGATAGTGCCGCAGGAGACGGATTTGGGCAATTGATCAAAGTGGCTAATTCTGGTGCAAGGATAGGCATCTATGGCGGTACTCGTGGCAAAATGAATGGCATCATCCCCCAAATGGTTTTTTGGAAACAACTCTCCATCCTAGGTTCGACCATGGGCAGTCGTCAAGAATTTGCCAAAATGCTTCAATTTGTCCAAAAGTATAAGATTGTTCCCGTTATTGACCAAGTTTATAAGCTTAAAGACGGCAATAAAGCTTTTCAGAAAATGGCATCGGGCAAGCAGTTTGGAAAATTGGTGCTGGAGATGAAGGGAGCATGAATCCTTGAGACGTAATAGAAGGAAGCCAAGCAGGATTAACCTATTTTGTTTTGTAAAGTCTGCCACATAAGATACCCCAGTGGATTTATATATGGTGAATTGGTAAAAGGTAAAAAAAATGGGCAATAAAAGCACTTGATTTTTTGAAATAAATGACTTATATTTGCACTATGAAGGAACGATTGGATAGGTACCTTTTTGGCTCGAAACACTTACTCAGGGGCATTTTTTTGATGATTACCCATTGTAAATCAAGCTTTTACAAAAAGGACTATTGAAGTGGCTCATCCATTAGAACAAGGATTAAGACCCGTTTATCCAAACGATTAATGTTGTTTCGTCTACTATTGAAGTGGCTCATCCATTAGAACAAGGATTAAGACATTCTCTGGTGCTATTATTAGGTGGTCGAGTAGTGAATTGAAGTGGCTCATCCATTAGAACAAGGATGACTGACCGAACCCGCAGGGTCGAGTGCAGCGGCACTCGAAGGGAAGGAACGGCGATAGCCGACTGCAACTAAATTTACCATAAGCAGTGCACATTCCAACCCATTCTTCTTTTTTATTAGAGAAAAGGGTGGGGCGTGAAAACAGTCTGTGGTTTTACACCACCAAACCATCCACATACTCATCCAAGTGTCCGACCATATCGGCTAAATAGGCGCTAGTTTTCATGGTTAGGGCTAGAAAGACGCTACCTTGAATCATAGAGAAGATATTTCTAGTGGACTTTTCTACATCGATGTCGGCTCTTAACTGGCCTTCTTCGACGGCTTCTTGGAGTAATTCGACAATAGCAGTGAGCAGACGATTGATGATTTCTTGGACGCGGGCAAATAGAATAGGGTCACGATGATTGGCATCTACACCTATGTTTAGGACGGGGCAGCCACCCGCAATCATGGTTTGCGTATAATAATCACCATAAAACGCAAATATTTTGCGCAAGCGTCCTAGTGGAGTGTGGGCTTCATCCATTTTATCGGTAATGCGTTGAAGTACTTTTTTGACATTGTAGTCAAAAGCCTTGAGTGCAAGTTCTTCTTTGTCTTTGAAATTGCCATAGATGGCGCCTTTGGTTAGCCCCGTAGCGGCCGTAATGTCAGCTAGGGTTGTGCCTACATATCCATTTCGATTGAATATCGGAGCGACTTTCTCCAAAATAAATTGCTTGGTCTTATCAGCTTTTGTGGCCATTTTTTTAATTTCTATAGCAAATGTAACGATAAATGGGGAGTACTTCAAGTGTCAGCCCCACTTATACACGAATCAAATTGGTTTATAACTAAACGCCAAAGGCAAAATGAACGCCGAAGGCAAATGAACGCAGAAGGCAAAAAAACGCCGAAGGCAAATTGAACGCCAAAGGCAAATGAACGCCGAAGGCAAATGAACGCCAAAGGCAATTGAACGCCAAAGGCAAATGAACGCCAAAGGCAAATGAA
>CAYTLX010000015.1:0-9673 GCA_964438645.1 uncultured Saprospiraceae bacterium
AGCAAGGGGCTGCCGCTTGGGAAATGGGTGTCACGTAACGATGCAAGGATGCAATGTGCTGCCGCCCGAGACATTGTTTTAAACACATAGAAGCATAGAAGCATAGTGCTGCCGCCTAGTTAGCCCGTCGGAAGCAAGGGGCTGCCGCCCTTGTGCTTTTTGTTGGATAAAGCATGGGTTAGGGAGACCTTATTTAAAACAAGAAACAAAAATGAAACACCAAAAACATACAAAACTGACTCGACCGAATTTAGGGGAATTTGGGCGCAATGAATGGTCTATTATTGGGACAACTTGTGCCGATATACAGGTGCTTGCGCAAAAAATAGCTGGTGGAATGGGGGAATATAAAATCGCCTATTTGGACGCATCTCATGGAGGGGCTGAAAGTCATGAAGATAAACCGTTTTTGAGCTATTCCGATAGTAGTGGATTGCATCAATTTTCGACGAAAGGCGACTTGAGTAAATGGCAGCTTAGACCGTATTTTAATGAAGCGGATATGTTGATTATCAATGGAAATCATTTTCAAGGGCAACGGCAAATTATTGTTATAGATACCAAAAAGGAAGTTTCCTTGTCTAAAAAATTGGATCGTTTGACGGATGTTGGGTTGGTGCTGTTAAAAGACCAAGATAAAGTGTATGATTTTTTGACGAATAAAGTAGGAGGAGTACCTGTTTTGAATTTTGAAGATACTAGTGGGATTGTTGAGTTTTTGCGCAAGCAGATAGAAAAACCAGAATTATATGGGTTGGTTTTGATGGGTGGAAAAAGTATGCGCATGGGGCATGATAAGGGGCTGATTGATTATCACGGTAAGCCCCAAAGAGAGTATGCCGCAGAATTATTGAGTGGCTTTACGCATAAAACCTTTCTTTCTTGTCGAGCGGATCAAGTTGGGAATATAGATTCTGCTTTTGAGCTATTGCCTGATACCTTTTTGGGTTTAGGGCCCTTTGGTGGTATTCTCTCGGCATTCCAAAAATATCCGAATAAGGCTTGGTTGGTCATGGCGGTGGATTTGCCCAAAATGGACTTATTGGGTATTCAAGAGTTGGTGGATGGGCGCGATATTTCGAAAACAGCGACAGCCTTTTTGAGTCCTGATAGTCAATTTCCAGAGCCCTTAATCACCATTTGGGAGCCCCGTAGTTATCCCATTTTGCTTCAGTTTTTGGCGCAAGGCTTTAGTTGCCCTAGAAAAGTACTGATTAATTCGGATATTCGTATGCTAACTTCAGCGCATCCAGAAAAATTGATGAATGTGAATAGTCCTAAAGATTTAAAAGACTTTCAGGCATAAATTGTATCTTGCAAGATGAAAATAAAGCTCATTGTTGTGTTTCTGTTGTTTTTGGCTTCCAAATACGCTGTGCATGCACAAGACAAATACGCTGATGTACTCATAGATTCCTATTATAGCGGCGCTAATCCAGCCTTTTCCAATTTCTATGGATCGGATGGGTCAGGTGGGATTGTATTGGTCAATCCTGAAGTTTGTTTGGGCAATAATCCGTGGTTTGTTTCCTTGCCAAAGGATAGTTATGTTACGGTGGGTTTTGTTGATAATTTGATTTTTAATGCACCCAATCAAGATGATATTTTTATTCAGGAAAAAGGGAGTGCTTCAGAATTAGCAGATATATTTGTAAGTTCTGACTTTGGTCAAACTTTTACTTTTTTTGGTAAAATTAATGGAGGAGTCACTAATGCCATTGACTTGGAAGATATCGGCTATACGGGGTTGGTGAATGCCATCAAAATAGTCGGCTTAGATAATAATGGTTTTGCGCCAGGATTTGATGTTGCTCGGATTTATGGTATAACGGGGGCAAATTGTAGTGCGGATGCTGCGTTTGAATTACCTGATGTTTGTCAAGATTCCACTTTGGATATTACGGGGTTAGCGCCTGGATTTTGGTCCGGCAATATAATGCAAGATAGCCAAGTCATGACTTTGGATACAGGGACATTTTTTTTGACTCATATTGTCGAAGATAAATTTGCAATTTGTCCAAATGATACCGCATTGGTTGCGATTCATGTCACTCCATGTGATTGTCAGGGAGTTCCTTACGGAAAATATGAAGTGGATAATTGTATGATTTGCATGGATCCGCTAGATAGTTTATTTGATCAATCTTGTTTGGATTGTGCAGGCGTTCCTTTCGGAAATGCGAGTTTGGATGCGTGTAATCATTGTTTGTCGCAAGACGATGCCGTGCGTTGCACTTCGGACAATATCTTATATATCCCCAATGTGTTTTCGCCCAATGGAGACGGAATTAATGATTTATTCGAGACCAACTTTAAGCAAGGAGTGGAAGGGGAGATTTTGGAGTTTTCTATTTATAGTCGTTGGGGCGAGCTGATGCATAGTCAAAAGTCTTCGTCTTTGCGGGGCGATATTATTAGGTGGGATGGCTGGGCTAAAGGCCGAAAGGCGCCACCTGGGGTGTATGTGTATCACCTTCGGTTGCTGCTGTCAAATGGGGAGTTCTTGGAGTATTTTGGGGATGTTACTTTGGTGCGTTGATGGTACGCCAAAAGCCAGCTACTAGTGTCTTTTCTCTACCAAATAAAACCCAGCGGTATTAATAAAATTACGCAAGTAGGGAATACTACCAAGTATGGGGATTTTCTTACGCGGTTTTAATCCAAATTTGAACTTATAGATAGGATTGATGGCATAGAGTTGTTTATGGATGATTTTGTAATCGGTATTTTTTACAATACGCTCAAATCGCTCTAGCGAGATGCCTGTATCCTTAATTTCTAAAAGTTCTTCGATGGTTCTTGGGTTTTGTTTGAATGCTTTTAGGATGCCTTTGTAAAGGGGTTTTGGGAGCAGGTGATAATAGGGTAGGATAGACAAAAATTTGGATTGGCAGATTTGTTGATGCCCACCAAAGGGCATTTGCCAAGGTGGGAAACCAAAGAATATTTTTCCGGAAGGAACTAAAAATTGCTTTAAATCTTCCAATAATTGCTGTTGTCCATGGATGTGTTCAATGACATCCTTCATGACAATTAAGTCGAAATACTCATGGTATTTTCCGGCAAAGTCCACATCAAATATATTGGCGCAAATAATCTGCATGGAGCCGCTAGCAATTTCATCTTTTAGAAACTCTAGTGCATGATCAACACGGTATTGGGATAATTCAACTCCAACAGTGGTACATCCCTTGCGGTAAAAAGCCCTTAGCACGCCACCTTCTGCACAACCAATTTCTAGGACTTTTACGCCAGAACCAATCTTCATTTTGGCTTCGATAAAAGGCACGACGAAGGCTTCCGCATTGGTGGTTTGCTGGTCGAAATATACTTTTCGATCTTTATGAAAATTGAAGGCCATCTTTTAGGATTGTGAGAATTGGGTGGTCATTAACCCATGCCATCCATTCCTGGAAAACCTTTTGGCATCTTGCCTTTAGACATCATGTGCATCATCTTGCGCATTTGCTCAAATTGCTTGATAAAGGCATGAATATCATCCAAAGAACGTCCACACCCCATGGCAATCCGCTTTTTGCGACTCATATTCATCGCTTCTGGATGCTCTCTTTCATACGGCGTCATCGAAAAAATGATGGCTTCCACCTTTTCTAATGCACGGTCATCAATATCAACATCTTTTAGCGCTTTTCCGACGCCAGGAATCATATTCATTAAGGTGCGCATGTCACCCATCCGCTTGATTTGTTTGATTTGCTTTAAAAAATCATTAAAATCTAGCTTATTTTTCTTAATTTTCTTTTCGAGCCGTTTTGCTTCTTCTTCGTCAAATTGCTCTTGGGCACGCTCTACAAAAGAGATGATGTCCCCCATGCCCAAAATACGTTGAGCCATTCGATCAGGATAGAAGATGTCTATGGTCTCCATGGTTTCTCCTGTACTGATAAATTTAATGGGCTTACCCACCGTATATTTTACCGAAAGGGCCGCTCCACCACGGGTATCACCGTCTAATTTGGTCAAAACGACCCCGTCATAGTTGATACGCTCATTAAAAGCCTTGGCCGTATTGACCGCATCTTGTCCAGTCATACTATCCACGACAAACAGTGTCTCCGTCGGATGGATGCCTTCTTTAATGGCGGCGATTTCGTTCATCATCTTTTCATCCACTGCTAGACGCCCCGCCGTATCGACAATCACGACATCAAAATTATTTGATTTTGCATATTTGATGGCATTTTGGGCAATTTCTACGGGATTGGTGTTGCCTACTTCTTTGTAGATGGGCACGCCAATTTGCTCCGAAATAGTGGTTAATTGATCGACCGCAGCTGGACGATAGACATCACAAGCCACCAAAATGGGTTTTTTAGCCTTTTTCTTTTGCAAGAAATTAGCTAATTTTCCTGAAAAGGTGGTCTTACCAGAACCTTGAAGACCAGCAATCAGCACGATGCCTGGTTCCGCTTTGATATTGATACCCGCTGCTTGTCCACCCATTAAAGCGGTCAATTCATCTTGGACGATTTTGACCATTAGGTCGCCTGGTTTGACGGACTGTAGGATATTTTCGGTACCTAATGCCTTGACTTTTACCTTTTCGGTAAATTCCTTGGCTATTTTATAGTTTACATCGGCAGAGACTAATGCACGCCGAATTTCTTTGATGGATTGGGCGATATTAATCTCGGTAATCTTATTGTTACCACTGAAGACCTTGAACGCTTTATCTAATCTCGAATTTAGACTTTCAAACATGGATTTTTATGTTTTTATTTTCGGAGCGCAAAGATAGTGAAAAATTGAGAGCTTGGGTGTAATTGGTTGAGTTTTTTTGGCAAACGTGCTGCCGCCCGAGACTTAGGTATTACGCAACGCTGCTGCCGCCTAGTAAGATGGGCTTTAGCCCGTCGAAAGGAGCTACCGCCCGAGATATGCGGTTTCTTAAACCTTGAATGGCTCATGTGGTGACCATTGAGTTAATGGATAATTGGTTAAAATGGGGGTGGGTAACCTACGCTTGATTTTTATTACAAAATAACTCACTTCTATTAGCATCAATCATCTATCTTTGCTACGTGGAAAAGAAACCTTTCAAAGCCCTAGAGCTCAACGACGATTTTAGATACGCACTCAATGCCATTGAGCAGAAAGGGGAGAATTTCTTTATTACAGGTAAGGCGGGTACAGGAAAAAGTACTTTTTTGAACTTGCTCCGAGATGCCACACGCAAAGAAATGGTGGTTTTGGCTCCGACAGGGGTGGCTGCCATCAATGTAAAAGGTCAGACTATTCATTCCTTTTTTGGATTTCCACCAAGGCTTATGACGCTTCGAGACATCAAACCCGCCTACAAAAAGAAACGGATTCTTTATCAAAAGATGGAAGTTTTGGTGATAGATGAAATTTCCATGGTTCGGGCGGATATGTTGGACAATATTGACCGTTTTTTACGAATTAATCGTGAAAATCATGCCCCTTTTGGCGGTGTACAGGTGATTTTGGTTGGGGATATGTTTCAGTTGCCGCCCGTAGTGGCTTCTGCCGAAGAGAAGTATTTTATGCAGACGCATTACGAAACGCCTTTTTTCTTTTCTGCAAAGGTCTTTGAAGATGGATTTTCGCTTGAATATATGGAATTCCGCAAGGTCTATCGCCAAGAAAATCGGCTTTTTCTTCGATTACTAGATGCTGTGCGCAATGGACGGGTAGATTACGATGATTTGGAAGACCTAAATACACGCTATCTGCCGAAATTTGAGACCGAAGCCTTTTATATCACACTTTCCGCAAGGAATGCCACGGTGGATCGCATCAATCAGAAGCATTTGGATGAATTACAAACCCCTGTTTTTAACTATTTTGCCAAAATCGAAGGAAAATTTGACGCAAGGCTTTTTCCGACAGAGCAGATACTTGCGTTAAAAGAAGGGGCGCAGGTGATGTTTTTGCGTAATGACCCCGAAAAGCGATTTTATAACGGCACTATTGGACGCATTAAGTCGCTTTCTTCCGAGAAAATTGTGGTCGAAATCAAATTGGAAGACTCCACGATGACCATCGAAGTACCTAAGACAGATTGGGAAATCATCAAATACAAAATTGACGAGAAAAACCCAAATAAAATCGAAAATGAAGTCATCGGGACTTTTACCCAGTTTCCACTGCGTCCCGCTTGGGCGATTACCATTCACAAAAGCCAAGGAAAAACCTTTGACAAGACCATTATTGATATGGGGCGTGGGGCATTTGCTCATGGTCAATTGTATGTCGCACTAAGTCGCTGCCGCACACTTGAAGGCATCGTATTAAAAGAACGGATTACGATGCGTGACGTGATTGTGGACGATGCGGTATTGGCCTTTTATCAGTTGCATTTTGTTTAGGGTTTAAAGGTTTCATGCAAATTATTATAATTCTTTTAGCAATGGTTCGTAATTTTGGGCAAATTATGCTTTATAAATAGTGAAAAATGCCCAAAATACAGATAACAAAAGTATAACCCGCCGATTTTTGTAGATGTATTGTTATATGCGAAAAAAAATATAATTTTATCTTACTGATTATCAGTTTGTTATGGATAATGCATGTCACATATTAAAAAAAAATGTATTTAATTAGTTTTTTTCTCTTATCTTTGCATCGTCTTCTTTAGGAAGGAAGAACCGCAACCCAACCCCAAATTGCTAAAAGTTTTTTTATCGTAAGATATTACGGCGAAATCCCATGTAAATGGCTTGATTTTTGTTGTAAATTTTATGAGCCGCACAATTTTGAAACGCTGAAAATCAAACCGCATGAGTCGAAATTTAACTTTGAGCACTAGTCTTAAATCAATTCGAGAAAAGGAGATGAGTACACTAAAGGGCTATATGTATTTTTTAGCCCTAGTTGTTACTGGAATTGGTATAATGTTTTATGTTTTTGTTGTTAATCCAGGAGAAGATTCCATTGATAACCAAACATTTATTGACAATGATATCCCGCCTAGCGAGAACACAAATTATAATTCATCTAAAATACATCGTAAAAGAAGTAATTGGATTAAGTATAACGGTGTCATGGAAACCAATGCAAATATTCAGTTTATTCTGGATGGCTATGATCGAACGGCCCAATACTTATTTGATTTTGGGGATGGCATCACCAAAAAATGTAGATCGAAAAAAATTTCTCATGCTTATGTTAAGCCAGGAAAATATACCGTAATAGTAAGAGTGCGTTACGATAATAAGGTTACGGAAGCATGGAAAGAAACTTTGACCATCAAAAATGGAATTATAGTAGATCCAGCGGCCTTTATGTAGGTAGGTTTGCCAAAAACAAAGGATAAAAGGGAGAACTGGTTAACAGTTGTCCCTTTTTTTTATGAGAAGAACCATTATTATATTGAACTTCACAGGCGCTTTGATGTTTGTGGTGGAAGGTAGAAACCAAAAAATGAATAAATGAGAAAGGTAGAAGTCATGGCTCCAGTAGGCTCTTTTGAGTCTTTACAAGCCGCAATCCAAGCGGGGGCTGATTCCGTGTATTTTGGCATAGAGCAGTTGAATATGCGGGCTAGATCGTCTATTAATTTTACGTTAGATGACTTGCGTGAAATAAAAACTAGATGCTCTGCGCACGGAATTAAGACCTATTTGACCTTGAATACGGTGCTTTATGACCACGACATCCAACTCATGAAGTCTATCATCCATGCCGCAAAAGAAGCAGATGTAGATGCCATCATCGCGATGGATCAAGCGGCCATCATGTATGCCCGTGAAATTGGACTGACGGTGCATCTTTCTACCCAAATCAATATCACGAATGTTGAAGCTTTAAAATTTTATGCTCATTTTGCGGATGTAGCGGTGCTCTCACGAGAGTTGACGTTGAAGCAGGTCAAAACCATTGTGGATGAAGTCGAAAAGCAACAAGTCAAAGGACCTAATGGGGAGTTGATGCGGATTGAAGTCTTTGTGCACGGGGCGCTTTGTATGGCCGTTTCCGGCAAATGTTATTTGAGTTTGCATACCCATAATTCTTCCGCCAATCGGGGGGCATGTAAGCAAAATTGTCGGCGCACCTATGAAGTCAAAGACGACCAAGGCAATGAGTTGCTGATTGAGAATGAATACATCATGTCACCCAAGGATTTATGTACGGTTAACTTCTTGGATAAGATTATAGAAACAGGTATTTCTGTGATGAAAATTGAAGGTCGAAGCAAAGGGCCTGATTATGTCTATGCCACGGTGTCTGCTTACGCAAAAGCTAGAGATGCGGCCCTTGCGGGAAAATTTACCCCTGAGCTAGGTAATGAGTTAATGGAAGACTTAGATAAAGTTTTCAATCGGGGCTTTTGGGGTGGTTATTTTCTTGGAAAAGAAATGGGGGAATGGACGGACTCTGATGGCTCTAAAGCCAAAAGACGTAGAGAATTTGTCGGCAATGGCGTAAAGTATTTTCCTAAAATCGGCATTGGAGAATTTCGCCTAAGGACGGGGCGACTCACCAAGGGAGATAAAATCATGGTTACAGGCCCAACTACTGGTATCTTTGAGATGGAAGTCGGCGAAATGCGCGTCGATGACCAAGTGGTCGAATCCGTCGGGCCCAATGTTTCGTTTTCAATGGCTACACCCGAAAAAGTCCGCGCTTCTGACAAGATATTTCGTATCATCGAATTAATTGAAATTGCGGAATCTTGATCCAAATTATTCATTTAAGACACAAATGCATCGGTTGTAATGCCTGCATCGAATCCGCTCCTAATCAATGGGTTATGTCCAAAAAGGACGGTAAAAGTTACTTGCGTAAAAGCCGTGAGAAAGGCAAATATTTTATTGTAGAAGCCGAAGATTGGGAATATGACGAAAATGCGGAAGCCCAGAAAAATTGCCCTGTGAATATTATTACTGTTAAAAAGTTGTAATTTCTTTTTGATTTAGCGTTTTCTTTTTATATTTGTGGCGTGGTGGTGTCGCCTAGTAAGATGGGCTTTATCCCGTCGAAAGGCTGATACCGTCTAGTAAGATGGGCTTTAGCCCGTCGAAATGAAGGTGCATACCGCCATGGAATTACGGTTTCTTAAACCTTGAATAAGTCAAGCACAGCCCATTGAATTATGTGCTAGAAGGATTAAAAACAAGGGTTTGGGAAACCTTACAGGCTACTAAAGCTCATGGGCTTGAAAAACCTGAATTTGTTTTACTTTAATTTTACTAAAAATAGTTAATATGAAAAATCTAGTATCTTTTGTCGCCATTCTTTTCTTTTTTCTGTCTGTCGATGCCCAATCTTGTCTTCCCAATGGAATTACCTTTTCATCGCAAGGTGATATTGATAATTTCTCCACTAATTACCCAAGTTGTACCGAGATAGAAGGCGATGTGCTCATTGGTAGTGAATCGCAGCCGATTCCTGATATTACCAACTTAGCTGGACTGAGTCAGGTGACAAAAATGGGGAAATTATCTGTCGTAAATACTGGCCTAACCAATTTAGAAGGATTGGGCACTTTGACGGAGATAAGTGGCGTGTTGCACGTAAGAGCCAATCCAGATTTACAAAGTTTTAGTGGGCTTAGTGCCCTTCAGAGCTTAGGTGGAACCTTATCCATTGTGGATAATCCAAAAATTTTGGACTTTTTAGGGTTGTTGGGCTTGCAAAAGTGTGCAGGTATTTTTATAGAAGGAAATGATGCCTTACAAAGCTTTAATGG
>CAYTLX010000015.1:9773-14148 GCA_964438645.1 uncultured Saprospiraceae bacterium
TCGGCTAGTGATTTTGATTGTGGAGAATATGGGCTATCTGGTATTGTCTATTTTGACCAAAATGAAAACGGCGTGCAAGATGTCGGTGAAGAAGGAATGGGTGGCGTTAAAGTCTTATTTGAGCCTGCGGGTGAATATGTTTTTACAGGGGATGACGGGCGCTTTTTTAAAGAGTGTGAAGAAGGCGTGAGTTATAGCATATCCGTACCTCCAGTTTGGTTTATGATACTGACATCTGCTAATGCTTTTTATACCGAGACCTATTCTGCCACTAGTACGACCAATAGCGGACATGATTTTGGGTATAAAATTAGTATGACTGGAGAATATGGCAATTCTAGTCTCATCTGCCCCAAACCTAAGTGTAATACTGATGCTCCTTTTTATTTAAGCACTCAATTTACTGGTAACGAACCCGTCAAAGCATCTTTTTATTTGGACTATGATGCCAATACGTCCTTTGTGTCTTCTGTACCGCCTCCTTCGGATGTGGATTTAATCAATCGCACTATTACTTGGGAAATAGACACGATGGTGCCTTTCATTACTTATGATTTTGAGCCTGTATTTAGTTTGCCAGATGAGAATGCTACGGGGCAGCCTTTGCATTTTTGGCGAACCATCGAAGTGGAAAATTTGTCTAATTCGTCGAATTACCATATGGATTCGTTAGGCTATTTCCCAATCGTACTTTGCTCTTATGACCCCAATGAAAAGGAGGTAAACCCAGCGGGTATTCGTGACGAACACTATACCATCCATAACCAAAATCTAGCTTATACCATTCGATTTCAGAATGTGGGAAATACCGAAGCAGACAATGTGACCATCCTAGATACGCTTGACGAAAATTTGGATATGGAGACGTTTAGGGTAGTGAATAGTAGCTTTCCCGTTCAGACAACTGTTCAAAATCATATCGTGACCTTTCTTTTTAAAAATATCTACTTGTCGGATAGTACAAGCAATGAACCCGCAAGTCATGGTTTTGTGTATTATGAAGTCAAGCCTAAAGCAGGATTAGCAGATTATACACGGATTGAAAATACAGCCCATATTATTTTTGACAGCAATACACCCATAATCACCAATACCACCTTTAACACGATGGTCGCCATGATTCCTGTTGCTGTAAAAGATTATAGGGTAGGGCAGATAGCTATTCGTCCAAACCCTACAGATGGGGTTAGTCAGATTATTTTGGAGAAGAGTTATTCTGGAGACGTAAGCGTTGATTTGTATAATCAACTAGGCGAGAAAGTCTTAGAAACCAATCAATTAGATATTGATGTTTCTTCCTTATCGGCAGGGATTTATTTTGTTAAAGTGCAATTTGGAGATCGTTTGGGTGTCGCAAAATTAGTGGTGGAATAATGTGCATCCCAACCTTTTTAAGGTTATATGTGGTTAATTAGGAAAGTACTTTTAATCACCATAAAAATTTAGCCATGAAAATAATGCGACAACTTTTTTGCGTAAGCCTTATTTTGGTCATGACCCATTTTAGCGCAAGCGCACAAATACCTAATGGAAGCTTTGAAGATTGGGATGGACTAAATCCAAGTGGGTGGACAACGAATAATAATGATACGGTCGTGCCACCCTTATCAACTGTCCTAGTGAGAAAGGACACCCTAAATCCATTTCAGGGGAAAAATGCGATGGTGTTATTGCAAACTTGGGCGCATTCAAGTTGGGCAGAGACGAGCTTTGCCAATACTGGTCATCCGACTTCTTTAACTGCGTTTGTTCGATGTAATGCTTATGATACGGTGTCTATTCGGGTGGAAGTTTTGAGCAATGGCGAAGTAGCTGGCGAAGGAATTTGGTCGGTGACCGATACAGTTATAGACGATTGGACTAAAATCGTCATTCCTATCTCCCAATCTGACCTAGAAGTTTTTAAAACTAGAATTCATATCCAAGGCGGACAAATACCAGGGCCAGCCGATGAAATCTCGGTTTTATGGGTTGATAATTTGTATTTAGGCAATACTCCGCTAGGCATACAGGATGATATGCTTGCGCAAAAATGGATGCTATACCCTAATCCTACGGATGGAAACGTGGATATTTTGGCAAATTCAGACCGTTTGAATTTTGTAGCTACCTTGTATAATGCCACTGGCGTAAAAATGTTAGAAACAATAGAATCCACCTTCGATATGAGCCCTTTTCCGCAAGGTACTTATTACTTGCAAATTAGGACTAAGGAAGCGATGGTGATGAGAAAAATTATAAGGAATTAAAGGAGTTTTGTCGTTTCAAGTGGTTTTGAATTCCTACAAATCTGCCAATTCCGAAAAACGGGTCTTTCCCCGTGCATAAAACTGCCAAACAATAGATTTTGGATAAATCCCTTTTGGCTTAATGACAGGCTGATTGGGCAATGAATCCAATATCTTTTTGATTTCTTTACGCTTACTGAAAAGCTGGGGGAGACAAGCATAAAAAGCAAAATGTGCCCGAAGAATAGACCATATCAATGCGTAGTGCCCCTGAAATAAAAACAAAGCCGCTGCGGCACCATCTAGCACTAATCTAGCTGGTAATTTCCAAACCAAATTGCGCTTTCGGTCATTTTTGACCAGCATTTTTAGGTTATTACGGAAGTTAAGATAGACCTTGTTGGGCGTATTGTAAGACAATGTGCCGCCCCCTAAATGATAGACAACCGATGAAGGAATGGCTTTGATTTTGTAACCCGCTCTTTTGATTTGCCAACACATATCAATTTCTTCATTGTGTGCAAAAAAAGTCGCATCGAATCCCTTAAAATCCCAGAACAACTTGGAACGAATAACCATAGCGGCGCCCGTCGCCCAAAAAATCTCTCGTTCGTCATCATATTGACCATGGTCTTCTTCATTGACGCCAAATACTCGTCCCCGACAAAAAGGATACCCCAAGAAATCAATAAATCCACCCGCTGCCCCTGCATACTCAAATTCTTTGGGATGGATATCAGACAGAATTTTGGGTTGGCAGACGCTTAGATTGGGGTCTTCCATTGCCTTCAGAAGGGGCGTTGTCCAATTTTCGGTAACGCGTACATCCGAATTCAACAAAATATAAATATCCGCATCCACTTGTTTCAGCGCTTCATTGTAACCACCTGCAAAACCATAATTGGTGGGCAATCCGATGATTTTTAGTCTATTATGTTCGCTTTGTACAGAGTGCAAATATTGGAGAGAATCATCCGTAGAACCATTATCTGCCACTACGATTTCCACGTTATTAGGCGTAAATTTTAACACCGAAGGCAAATAGGTCTTTAGGTGCGTTGTCCCATTGTAATTTAGGATTACAACAGCCGTTGACGGTTTATTTTTGGATGAATCTAACAATGCTTTTGCGGCGATTTTATCATTTTTCAATTGGGATTTTAGGGCATCAAGGCTGTCAAATTTATGATTTTTGCGCAAGAAATCAATAAAGCTAATCTCGATGGTTTGGGCATAAATATTTTGTTCAAAATCAAAGATATGGACTTCTAGTCTTTGTTCTACGCCATTTATTGTCGGGCGGTTGCCTATATGCAACATTCCGTTATGCAAATTTTGGTTGATGCGTACTTGGACGGCATAAACGCCATCTTTTGGGATGAGTTTGTCGGGGTCGTCCACTTTGATATTGGCGGTAGGAAATCCTAATTTATGACCGATTTGGTCTCCCCGAATCACCTGGCCCGATATTTTGTAAGGGCGACCGAGATAGGAAGCTGCTGTTTTTACATCCCCATCCTGGAGCGCTTTTCTAATTTTGGTAGAAGATACTTTGACCTTATCAATTTCGTTGGCTTCTATCTCAATAATTTTGCAGTTAGTATCTTTGAGCAGCTTGCGCAAAAGGCTAATATCGCCCGCTCTTTTGGCACCAAACCGATGGTCATATCCCAAGATGATGGTTCGGGGCTTAAATTTCTTTAGCAAAAACTGCTCAACATAATCAGTAGGAGAGATTTTGGCGAAAGCATCTACAAAAGGAACAATGACTAGATGATCAATGCCTAATGCATCCAGATTTTCAATTTTTTCCGCAAGGGTGTTCAGTAAAGGAATTTGCGTATTGCCTAGCAATTTACGTGGATGTGGAAAGAAAGTAATGACGACAGATTCCCCATTTTGTTGTTGGGCAACGTGGATTAGCTTGCGCAAAATGGCCTGATGACCTGCATGTACTCCATCAAATGAGCCTATGGTAATGGCTGGATTTTTAAAAGATGGAAGTTGCTCAATATTACGGTGTACCTGCATAGGACGCAAAAGTAAGATTTTATTTTGAAATTGGATTGGTTTTTTTGGGCTGTGTTGTTTGGGTCTTTGGTGCGCTCCTACGTCGCTGTTGGTCTTTGGTGCGCTCCTACGTCGCT
>CAYTLX010000016.1:0-8135 GCA_964438645.1 uncultured Saprospiraceae bacterium
TTCAAATTTTGTCTTAATCAAGGCAGCAAATGGAATCGGGGCAGGCTATGTCGATTTTTAGAAGTTGATTCTAATTTTAGTATTTTTAATATAAACTCAGCGGTAGCAACTCAAACCTACCGAGAATACTATGGGACTAAAATCCTAGTTACTACGGGCTAAAGCCCGTACTACTCTACCCCCAATCACTCTGTGTATTTTCGCAAAAAAATCAAATCTATGTTGATTATAAAATTATATGCACAGCTAAAGCCAGATGAATGAATCAAAATATTATTGATAGGAAATTTATGTCTGAGTAAAAATTTTATCAGAATACCACTCTGATAAAGCCCGTAGTACGTTTTACGTATTTTCCAGAAAAATGCATCAAAATACAAAAAAATAAGGGTCGGGCAACGCCCGACCCTAGAATCCGCAAATCACTAACCATTATTCTTCACTAACTTAACTTTTTACGAATTCAAGAAGCTGTAATCGGCTTCTATCTGACTTACCTATTATTCAACTTTCATTGCCTAATAATGCAGACCGCTTAATCCACTTCCTTATGGATGTACGAGTTATTTGATTGTGTATCTAGTTTTCTATCAGAGGTCACTCCCCAATCAGACATTTCATCGTCCAAAGAGATTTCATCTAACAAAATACGTCTTCTCTTGTAGGCAGGCATGCTTTCCATTTCCGAAAGGGTCTGCGAAGAATTCAACTTTGTAGGATTATTTTGCTTTAGCAAAGCCGCTTTTCTTCTGCGCTCTTCTTCCATGCGTTTTTGGCGCATTTCCATTTCCATTTCGTTACGAGACACCATCTCTTCGGAAGTATAGTAGTCTCTAGGACTTGCGTCAAATTCTACTACATTCTGCTGCGTTTTACCGACGCTTAAAGCACTTTCCAAAGAAGCAGCTTCATCCAAACTAACCAGACGACGAGCTGGAGCTTGCTTGACACCATGACCGCCTGCATATTCAAATCCAGTCGCAATAATGGTAATGGCCAACTCATCACGCATGTTTGGATCGTAGCAGTTACCCCAAATAACATTGGTATCATTGCCTACTTCCTGATTGATAAAATCGGTAATTTGCTTGATTTCCATCATCGTCGCTTCTTTGCGTCCATAAGAAATCTGCATCAATATATTGGTCGCTCCAGCGATGTTATTTTCTTCTAACAATGGAGAGTTTAAGGCCGCATCAATAGCCGACAACGCGCGGTCGTCACCTTCTGCTTTACCTGTACCCATCACTGCCTTACCGCTATTGCGCATCACCGTATTGACATCTTCAAAATCCACGTTGACATAACCTGGAATAGTGATGATCTCTGCGATACCTTTCGCTGCAGTAGTTAAGATATTATCTGCTTTCGCAAAAGCTTCATTCAATCCAAGATCTGGATAGATCTCCATCAACTTGTCATTAGATATAACTACCAGAGTATCAACGTTTTCTCTCAATTCTTGAAGCCCTTCTGACGCAAATTTCTTACGCTTTCCACCTTCAAAACCGAAAGGAATCGTGACGATACCTACCGTCAAAATATCCATTTCTTGAGCTACTTTTGCAATAACCGGAGCGGCACCTGTACCTGTACCACCACCCATACCCGCAGTAATAAACAACATCTTCGTATTATTAGAAAGATACTGCTGAATCTCTTCGATAGACTCTAAGCAAGCTTGCTTGCCTACTTCGGGTTTGGAGCCAGCTCCACGACCTTCGGTCAAAGATGGCCCTAATTGAATTTTATTTGGGACTGGACTTGTCTCCAATACCTGAGCATCAGTATTACAAAGGATAAAGTCCACACCAACAATACCTTGTTGGTACATATAATTGACGGCATTGCCACCGCCGCCACCGACACCGATGACTTTTATGATTGATTGCTCACTTTTAGGAATTTCAAATTTCATGATTGGTTAAGTTTAGTGTTTGAACAAATTCGTTTTTGCGGAATGAATTGTGCAAGTGTTTATTAAATATGTACATCAGGTTCGACTTCAAACCACTCTTTGGTCTTTTTAAAGACTCTGTCAATAAAAGACAGCTTACCTGTCTCATTCTTTTTGACATCTTTAGATTGATTGTCGTTTTGGTCTTCAGTATGATTAACAGAACCATTCTCAATACCATGTAATAACAATCCAACACTAGTAGCATAAATAGGATTGGCCAAACTCTCTGTATATCCATGTGCAAAACGCTCACGTGGTACACCCACACGACAGTTGAAAGACGTGTGATATTCAACTAATTTGTCCAAATGATTCAGCAAGGCACCACCACCGGTAATGACTATTCCTGCAATCAAACCCCGCTCGTAGCCACTGCGTTTAATTTCCCAAAGCACAAAGTCAAAGATTTCTTCTACTCTAGCTTGGATAATCAACGCCAAATTCCTTTCGGCAATTTCTTTGTGTCCACGGTCATTAATTCCATTGATAGAAATGATTCGATTTTCAAAAATTTCGTCTGCTAAAGCCGATCCAAATTTTACTTTTAATTTTTCAGCATTCTTTTTGGTTACATGACAGCCTTCAGCAATATCATCCGTAATGGCGTTGCCGCCAAAAGGAATCACTGCAGTATGCCGAATAATGCCATCCTTAAAAATACTCAAATCCGTTGTGCCCCCTCCTATGTCAACAAGAGCGACACCTGCTTCCTTTTCTTCGTCAGAAAGGACAGCATGCGCAGAAGCAATAGGCTCTAAAGTCAAGTCAATGGCTTTAAGGCCGGCCCGCTCCACACAACGAAAAATATTGGATGAAGCGGACGTTTGCCCCGTGATAATGTGGAAGTTAGCTTCCAACCGTACACCAGACATTCCGATAGGATCTGTAATCCCTTGTTCAGAATCCACTGTAAATTCCTGTGGAATAACATGCAATATTTTGTCTCCGGGCGGTAAAACCAGTTTGTGCATGTCGGTAATCAACTTAGCAATATCAGCTTGATTGATTTCATCATGATTATTATCTCTAGTTAAGATGCCACGATGTTGGCGACTCTTAATGTGTTGTCCTGCAATGCCTACATGAACGGCGGCAAAGGTAGTGCCAGCTGCTCTTTCGGCAGACTCAATAGCTTCCTTTATGGCACTTACTGTTTTTTCGATATTAGAAACGACGCCACGGTTTACCCCCGTAGAAGCGACTTTGCCTACACCTAAAATTTCCAGTTTCCCAAATTCATCCAAACGGCCTGCAATTGCACAAATTTTCGTTGTGCCAATATCAAGGGCAACCGTTAACGGCATTGGGGTAGGTTGAACATTTTTTTCTGCTTGTTCCATAGTTAATGATTTTGCGTAATTCTTTAGCGTTTACCAACGCTTACAAACTACTTGGTTAGCGAATTTTAAATTAATGGTTTTGTATTTTCTCCATCCTTCATGCGGAATTGCTTCCTTATAAAAGATGATTAACTTTTTAAATTTTTCGGACAAATCATCTGCTTTGCCTAGTATTATTTTTGTTTTTCCAAACTCTGGGGTCAATACCAAATCCCCACTCTTCCCTACCGAAATCTGCGAAATCATCGCATCCAAAATCTCATTTTTCTTCAAGAATACCGCTAGCTTCAACACATCATGCAATGGATTTTCCGAATTTTGATACTCGCTAAAAAACGCTGGCAGCTCTCCCGTCGCAACGGGTACTCTAGCCGTAGCATATTTAGAAGTAGGAATTTTGTTGCCTTCCGCATCTAGGTAGTAGTTCAATCCATTGTTATCAATAATTCTAACAATTGGCTGACGTTGCTGCACTTTAATATGTACTTTATTATTAGCGTCAATCCATACTTCCGCATCTTTCACAAAAGCATCTTGTTCCAGTACTTTTTCCATTCGATCCAATTGAACCCTACTCAAGTCCATCCCGTCGATTTCTTCCACAAAGCTATTTTGGATTATTCGTTTCACATCTCTTTCCAAAATCAAAAAACCGCCTTCTTCACCCAAAGATTCAATCTGCACCACCAACTCTGCCGTACGGCTATGCCTTTTTACTCTTGCCGCAGACAAAGCCACGACAAGCATCAAGCCGACTCCGAGCATCCAATAGCTCTTTCTTAATTTTTCATTTATTTTTTCTAAAAACTTCATTCTCTTTTTCCTTGAGACACCGAGATGGCTATTTGGGCAATCTCGTCATCAGCATTGGGTTTCGCTATTTGTAACAACTTGGTTTTCAGCTTTTTACGCAAGTTATCATCATCAAGCAATTGGGTTGTTTCTGGCCACATTTTCTCTTTTGCGTCCACATCTTTGACCATCAATGCGGCGCCACTATTGACTAAAGCCCTAGCGTTATTGGTTTGATGATCTTCGGCTACATTGGGCGAAGGTACTAAAACCGAAGGCACACCAGCGACCATCAATTCGGAGATGGTCAACGCTCCTGCACGACAAACGACAACATCTGCCACAGCATAAGCATAATCCATCCTATCAATAAAAACCATTGCATGCACATTGGGAAGTAAGGCCGTCGGACAATTCATAAAATCATCTTCATACAATCTGCCCATCTGCCAAATGACCTGAATATCATCACGCTTGGCAATCAAATCTGTAACAGCGTCCATCGCACGATTAATGGTACGCGCACCTAAGCTTCCCCCCATCACCAAAATGGTTTTCTTATTTTCATCTAAGCCAAAATGCGCTTTCGCAATGGCTGTTTCACTTTCATCAATAAGCAAATCTTTTCTTACAGGATTACCCGTCACGGTCAATTTTTCACTAGGAAAAAATTTGGACAATCCATCATAGGCTACACAAATCGCACTCGCTTTTTGCGCAAGCAGACGATTGGTCACCCCTGCATAAGAGTTTTGCTCTTGAAGTACCGTAGGAATCCCTAAGCGGTTGGCCATTTTCAAAGCCGGACCACTAGCATATCCCCCTGTACCAATCACCACATCAGGCTGAAAATTTTTAATTATTTTTCTTGCCTTTAATAATGATTTTATTAGTTTAAAAGGAAAAGCCAAATTCCGCAAGGTCAATTTTCGATGAAAGCCCATTATAGGTAAACCTACAATCTTAAATCCTGCCTTTGGGACTTTTTCCATTTCTATTTTCCCTTCTGCACCAATAAATAAAATGTCAATATCCGCATTAATCTTTTTCAATGCGTTGGCTATCGCTATAGCCGGAAATACATGCCCCCCTGTTCCGCCACCTGAAATAATTGCTTTCATATTATTCCGATTTTGACGAAAGTCCTTCAATATATCTACTCACACTCAATATCATCCCAAAGGCCGTGGCAGAAACAATAATCGAGCTCCCCCCCATACTCACCAAAGGTAATGGTAAGCCCGTGACTGGCAATAGATTGACAGAAACCGCCATATTCGCCAAAGCCTGCAACACAATCATAAACCCTAATCCTACCGCCAAAATCGACCCGAAAGCTTTAGGGCTTTTGGTCACTAATCGAGTAATTCTAAACATCAACACCACATAAATCAACAGAATAAAAGAAGCTCCTACTAAGCCATATTCTTCTCCAATAATCGCATAGACAAAGTCAGCGTAAGACGATGGCAAAAAATTTCTTTGAATACTATTGCCTGGCCCTACCCCTATAAACTGCCCATTGGCAATGGCCATTTTGCCCTGTATCACTTGAAAATTATCTCCACTATCCGTGAAAAAATTTCTCATCCGACTAATCCAAGTGCTCACCCGTACATATTCTGGAAAGAAATTACCAATAGTCACCAAAAAGCTAAAAAGTATAATCCCCCCTGTCATCAAAGCCACCAAAAAACTCAATCGCACCCGACCTACAAACATCATCCCCATCGCTGTGGCAAACATAATCATAGCCGTGGACAAATCAGATGGCGCAATCAATCCACAAATCAACAAGACAGGAATAATAATCGGAAAGAACCCTTTCTGCAAATCTTTAATCGTCTCCTGACTCACAGTAATCGCTTTCGCCACATAGACCACCAAAGCTATTTTGGCAAAATCTGATGTCTGGAAGGTCAATCCAAGCCCTGGCACCGATAGCCATCTTTTAGCTGAATTTACATCTACCCCCATCGCCATAGTAAAAATCAACAACGGCACACTTATTAATAATAACCAAGGTGCCATCTTCATAAAAATCTGATAAGGCATGCTATATGCCACGTAGGCGATGATAAATCCAAATAGCAAAGTAGCCGAATGCTTCAGGAGATAATATTCTGTATTTCCACCTTTGTGGATATATGCTAACTTACCCGTTGCACTATAAACAACTAGTACGGATATCAATGCCAAGATGAACATGATTGCCCAGATGACTTTATCTCCTTTTAAGTTGCGTAATATGTTGGTTGCCTTAGCCATTTATCTAATCTTCAATGTCATTATTGTGACGATAGCTAGCAAAATGCCCACTATCCAAAATCTTGTTGCTATTTTCATTTCCGGCATTCCTAGCTTTTGGTAATGATGGTGCAAAGGAGACATTTTAAAAATCCGCCTTCCTTCTCCAGTTCTTTTTCGGGTATATTTAAAGTAACTCACCTGGATCATCACCGATAAGGTCTCTACCATAAATACCCCACTCAAAATCGGCAGCAACAATTCCTTTCGTAGCAAAATCGCCAAAGAAGCAATCACCCCGCCTAACATCAAACTCCCCGTATCCCCCATAAAAACAGCCGCAGGAAATGAATTATGCCACAAAAAC
Source organism: uncultured Saprospiraceae bacterium (assembly GCA_964438645.1). GTDB lineage: Bacteria > Bacteroidota > Bacteroidia > Chitinophagales > Saprospiraceae > HyVt-613. Next base: position 6,707 of record CAYTLX010000016.1, read on the forward strand.
CCTATGGTTGCTCCAAATAAAGCCGCAATGTAAATGACCAACTCTGAAGAGCCCGGCAAATACAAAATATTCAAATAATCCGCCGCAATTTTATTACTAGCGACATACGCAAAGATGGCTAAAACTAAGGCCATTATTGCCGATAATCCAGTCGCTAACCCATCAAGGCCGTCAGTCAAATTGGCACTATTAGATACTCCCGTAACAATAAAAATCACTATTGGAATAAATACCAACCAGACCAACGACCGGGCTTTTGGTTCTCCCATGAACCCTAAAATCTTTGTGTAATCAATGTCATAAGACTTCAAAAAAGGCACATTGGTCACAGGTGCTTTGACCCAAACGGATGTTACTTTTTCACTCCCACTTTTGGCAGTTGTCTTTATTTCTTTGATGACTTCATAGTGAGCTTTTTGTGCCCGATCTGGCTTCATACTCACCACAATATCATTACTACTAAGCATCGTCAATCCCACGATCAAACCCAACACCACTTGCCCCAATAGTTTAAATTTTCCACTCAATCCCTTCTTATTCTTCCGAAAAACCTTAATATAATCATCAATAAATCCAATCAATCCCAACCATGTCGTAACGACAATCATCAAGATGATATAAGTATTATTCAATTTTGCCATCAACAAAACAGGAATCAAAATGGCAAGGATAATAATAATTCCACCCATCGTAGGCGTCCCTTCTTTCTCCTTTTGCCCCTGCAAACCCAGCTCCCGTACCGTCTCCCCTATCTGCAACCTTCTCAACTTTCCGATTATTTTATCTCCAAAAGTAATCGAGATAATCAGCGATAAAATCATCGTTACACTTGCGCGAAAAGAGATAAAATGAAACAAACCTGCTCCTGGCAAATTATAGGCTTCATCCAAATAAGTGAAAAGGCTGTATAGCATCCGTTTTTATCGTGTTTAAATATTAATTAAAAATTCGTTGAGCAATTCAGCCTTATCATCAAAGGGCAACTTTTGCCCCTTTATGATTTGATATTTTTCATGTCCCTTTCCAGCGACTAAGATTATCCCATTATTTCCAGCCAAACGACAAGCCGTTTTGATAGCAGATTTACGATCAACAATGTCCAAAACTTTATTGCTATCTTCTTTGGCTACTCCCTTGAGCATCTCTTCGATGATGTCTTCTGGCTCTTCACTTCTTGGATTGTCCGCAGTGAAAATAGTCTGCGTGCTTTTCCGTGCCGCCATGCCCCCCATTACGGGTCTTTTGGTACGGTCTCTATCTCCTCCACACCCGACAACGGTATATAATTTCCTTTCGGAATTTTTTAATTCATTGATGGTATCCAATACCTTTTCTAGGGCATCGGGCGTATGTGCATAATCCAAAATCCCCATTCTACGAGAGTTAGGATCCACAATTTTTTCAAATCGTCCTGGGGCACCCGACAAAC
>CAYTLX010000016.1:8235-13831 GCA_964438645.1 uncultured Saprospiraceae bacterium
TCATCAATATTGGCTAGTGCGAAGCTGCCTTTCGGCAAAAAATCAAAGAACTTTTTCTTGACATTTAGGTAATCAAGCATCGTACCGTGATAGTCCAAATGCTCTCTGGTCAAATTGGTAAAAACACCCCCCGCAAAATGCAATCCCCCAATTCTATGTTGGTCAATCGCATGTGAACTGACTTCCATAAAAGCCACAGCACACCCTTCGACCACCATTTCCGAAAGGAGGCGATTAATGGTGACCGAATCAGGTGTCGTGTGTGTAGAATTTATCACTTTGTCCCCTATCTTATTTTCGATGGTTGACAGTAAACCTACTTTTTGCCCCAAGCCCATAAAAAGTTGGTGCAACAATGTGACCGTTGTCGTTTTTCCGTTGGTTCCTGTGACTCCAACAAGTTTTAGTTTTCGAGAAGGATGGTCATAGAAGGCACTTCCTAGCTGCGCCAAAGCCAACGCACTATCTTTCACACCCACCCAGACGAGTTCTGGTGGAAAGGCTTCGGGTTTTTCTTCCCCGACAATCACTTTAGCCCCTTTTAAGATAGCCGAAAAAATATATTCATGCCCATCTACTTGAGTGCCTTTCACCGCCACAAAAACATTGTCCCTTTGAACCTGACGTGAGTCAAATTCAATTCCAGACACTTGCACATCCAGTATTGGACTCGCATCTTTGATGGCCACTTCGGCTAATATGTCTTTTAGGTTTTTCACTATCCTAATCTCAAATAAATGGTTTGTCCTTTCGCAGCGGTACCGCCCCGAATGGATTGTTTTAATACTTTTCCATTCCCTTTAAATCTCACTTTCACTTTTCTATTCTCCAAAAGATACAAAGCATCTTTCAGCCCCATTCCTTCTACATTTGGAATTATTTTTTGGGACATTCTACGATTCAAAAGGTAAAGCGAATCAACGTTCTCATAGGTCTTAAACACGGCCCAATCTTTGGCTTGATCTCTTACTGGGATCTTAAACTCATCAGCCACTTTAACAAGGTCATCCTTATACCCTACTTGCCAAGACGGCATTTTCTTTTGATCCAAAGAGGCGACATGCGCATTGACAGGATACTTTAAAGAAGGATCCAAAATAAAACACTTATCTGCAATCTCTCTAAATACCGGCCCAGCTACCGCCGACCCATAATACCCATTTTTCTTGGGCTCATATACCACGACAATGCAAGAATATTTAGGATTCTCGGCAGGAAAATAACCTGCAAAAGAAGCCTGATATTTATGCTTTTTCTTTTTGGATTTATAATCCATTTGAGCCGTACCTGTTTTTCCTGCAAAGTGATAATAACTAGATTTTAACTTATGAGCCGTTCCCCTTTCGACGACCCCTTCTAATAATGATTTTACTTTTTTAATTACAGAAGGGCTGATAACTCTGGAGCTTATTATGGTTGGTTTATATCGTTCAATCACATCCCCATAATCCCGAATCTCTTTGACCAAATAGGGTTTCATCATTTTGCCATCATTCGCCACTGTATTGTACAAGCTCAATAATTGTAAAGGGGTCAATTTTTCTTCATAACCTATTGCCATCCAAGGGATTGTAGTCCCACTCCACTGATCAACTGCACTATTAGGCTCTTTGATATAAGGCAAGGCTTCACCGCGCAATTCGATGCCTGTCGGCAAATGTAAATACAAATCCTTCAGCCGATTAATAAAACGAACTCTTCCTTTATCGGACTGATTATAATACCTATCTATCATCCCAGCCACACCGACATTTGAAGAAATCTCAAACGCATGTTTGACGGTTGTAGAATCAAGACCGTGTGCTGAAGCATCGACCATTTCTTCATCATAAAACTGTGCTTTACCTTTATTTAATCGAATGCTATCACCTAGATTCACATAACCATCTTCCAACAAAGCAATCATCGAAGCCAGCTTAAAAGTAGAACCAGGCTCGGTGGCAGTACCCACTGCATAATTATAAACTTCCGCCCAGCCATTGGATACTCTTCCAATATTACTAATGGCTTTTATGGCTCCTGTTTTCACATCCATCAAAATCGCCGTTCCCTGCTCTGCATCATGATATTGCAAACCACGCATCAATGCATTCTGGACAACATCTTGAAGGTTTATGTCAATAGTCGTATATAAGTCATACCCATTTTTTGGGGTAATATTCTCTAGATTTTGTTGTGGTATAAACCCTTGTGGCGTCTTCAACATATACCCCGTCCCTTCTTCTCCTTTTAAGTACTTATCAAAACTACCTTCTAAGCCTACTTTCACATCTTCTTTCACATAGCCCAAGGTTCGTCGTGCTAACATTCTAAAAGGATGCGCCCGCTTTTCATTTCGCTCTGCAATAAATCCGCCACCATTTTGTCCCCGACGAAAAATCGGAAACTTGCGTAAAAGCTCTAATTCGGGATAAGTGACATTATTTTTCAGAAAAAAGTATCTATCCCCTTTGTTATATGCTTCTAAAAGGCGCTCTTTCCAAGCGCCGACTGTAAACTTATCATCCAAATGATAGGCTAAGTAGTAAGACAAGGAATCCAACTTATCCATAAAAAGCTCCTTCGTCATACCCGCAGCCCTAGTGTCCAATCTCAAATTATACAAAGGAGTTGAAGCCGCCAAAATACCGCCATCATCTGCAAAGATTGTTCCCCGCTCTCCAGTAATTTTTTTCTCTACGACATAACTTTGCTTGATCAAATCACGTAGTTCATCTCCTTCGACCACATTGACTTTGACCAATTGTGCGAATATACCGACCGCTGCTAACACCACGATGGCGAGCAGGATATACATTTGGTATAATATTTCGTTTTTTATGGCCACTTAATCATTTAATTTTACGCTTCCTTGCGGAACAACAATTCGTCTAGGTCCTTTTTTGTCCACTTGAAAACCTTTATCTTGCATAGATTTAATAATCTGAGATTGCGTACTAGTGTACATCAACTCCGATTGTAAACTCATGTATTTCCATCGCAATTTTCTCACGTCCTTTTTCAAGGTTTGAATTTTGCGCACATTAGACTCTGCTTCACGAGCAAAGGCGATATAAATCACTCCAAGAAATGCCAACAGAAAAACAAAACGGATATTACCCAAAATCCAGCCTGCGAATGTAGGCCAAAAAGCGAAACTACTAAAAGGATTTTTTTTAGCTGCCATGGTTAATAATCTTAGTGTTGTTCAGTTTTATTTCTTCTCCGCAATCCGCATTTTAGCGCTTCTTGCACGAGAGTTAATTGCTAATTCTTCATCTGACGGATAAATAGGCTTCTTCGTGATGACTTTAAATGGTCGATTGATGTTGCCATAAAAATCCTTCTCTACTTTTCCTTCCGCATTGCCCGTCTTCATAAAGTTCTTTGCCATCCGGTCTTCCAATGAGTGGTAACTAATCACCACCAACCGCCCACCAGGCGCCAAGACATCTATCGCATCTTTAAAGAAATCTTCCAAAGCGCCCATTTCATCATTCACTTCTATCCGCAATGCTTGAAAGACTTGCGCCAAATATCTATTCCTATCTCCACGTATCCAAGGTCCGATGACATCCAAAAACTTTGAAGTCGTTTTGATGGGTGACATCTTTCTTGCGTCTATTATTGCTTGCGCCAAAGACTTTGCATTTCTCACTTCGCCATATGCTCCAAAAACCCTTTGCAAATCTTCTGCCCGATACTTATTAATAATGTATGCCGCATCTTTTTTCACTTTTCTATCCATCCGCATATCCAAATCAGCATCAAATCGAAAGGAAAATCCACGATCTGGCGTATTTATCTGAAAAGATGAAACCCCCAAATCCGCTAAAATCCCATCCACCTGCCCTACTCCATCTAGTCTCAGATATCTCTTTAGGTATCTAAAATTATGTGGTTGTATTTTTAGACGATTATCTTGTATCGTATTTTGGAGCGCATCCGCATCTTGATCAAAACCAATCAACTGACCATCATCCCCTAAATTTTTCAAAATCACCGAAGAATGTCCGCCCCCCCCAAAAGTCACATCGACATAAACTCCATTCTTCTTTATATCCAACCCTTGAATACTTTCTTCAAGGAGCACAGGTAGATGATATTCTGTATTCATCTATTTCTCTTCTTCATTCTTGTCATCAGTATCAGCGACTAATCTCGCCAATACATCCTGATCAATACGCTTCTCCCCATCGTGCTTCTGCTGATTAATGAACTTCACATAGTCATCTGCCTTCCAAATTTCTATAAATTCCAAAAACGTATTTATCACCAACTGATCCTTCCCCTGCACATCTATCCAATCCAATAGCATCTTAGGAATCCGAATCCGATCGACTTTATCTACTTCCACTTCTTCTGCGCCATTAAAGAAAAACCGAGCAGCTTCCACTTCATCTTGCTTGTAAGGATTCATATTCTTTCTAATCTTCCTGACTTCAGCATCCCACATCGGCTTGGGGAAAAGACGCAACATATTATGTGCACCCAACCCCCTATTCACATAAAAACTTTCATTGCTTCCTTCTCCCAATGCATCCAATAGCCGAGCAGGGATGCGTACCCGCCCCCTATCGTCAATTGCACAACTATATGAACCATCAAGAAAAAACATGCATCCTTTTTTATTATAATACCACAAAGGTAAGCGATAGGTTTCAATATTACCACAAATTACCCAATTTAATATGAAAAGTTTTTAACATTTTTCTAAAAATGGGTAAAAAGGCAAATAATTGAATTACTTTGTTTCATATTCAACCTACTTCACAACATATTGATTCAATATTTATGGGTAAAAAATGGTAAATTTTTACAAATAGTAATATGCGTGGGGAACTCCCCTTAGAAATAGGATATAATTTCCTTCAAGATTTACACTCTCACACCCGATTGCTACTACCAAAGCAGCGACCTTTTCAACTAAGTGAGATTATGGGGTAAAATGTGGGAGTTCAAGTAAATTATAGGGCTATAAAACGATTAACAAGACTCCCACCATTATAGATTTTTCAACTTACCCCATGTAAATGACATCTTGGGTAAGTTGAATACGAATGACCTTATCTATATGATTTTACTATAAGTAATATAATATAATACACTATTATCCAACCACTTATGATACTATGTTAAACTTTAAATTAATGTCTCAGTGGATCAACCTTGCTTATACTCTGGCTTAAAATGTTCAAGCATTCAAGTGGGCAATTGTTCAATTAATGGCAAAGAATCAAGATCTTACAAATAAAAATACTCGTAACGCTCCCCTACTCGAAGGTGTGAAATAAATTTCACAATCAGCTTCACCCTTCCTTTTATTTTGGCTTTGGCTGAAGACTTCAGCACCTAGCCCCCTTTGTCCCTTTGCCCCTTTGTCCCTTCTTCTTTTGCCTTAGACCTACCAATTATAGAAGTAATGTCCATAAAATGGAAGGTATTCTTATTTATTTGAAACCCCCAAATCTCCCTTAAAAAAGGAGAGTCAAGGCACACCATCCATTTCACTAGTGCTTGTACTTCGGTCAATCTAGCGATAAATCCGATATTTTCCTTTTATATATTCCACATAAATTTTTGCGTCGCCCAATCTACTATAAATGCGACCATTGTC
>CAYTLX010000017.1:0-13799 GCA_964438645.1 uncultured Saprospiraceae bacterium
CAAAAAAGCAGCAAAAACAAAAATTTATATTTGGACATGTTCATTTCAAATAGTGTTACAATTAGCCTACTCTAGCAAAAGACTCCCTGCCAAGGTATCGACTAATTGGTATTCCAAGCTCAATGAGTCATTCAAGGGGTTTTTGGAATATACAAGACCCAAACCCTTCGCATAGATTTCTGTCTTATTAAACTCTAACTCCTGACGCCCATCCAACTCATTCACGAATAATTCTTTTACGCTAAAAGTAATCGCAGGTACTTCTTTTCCTTTAAATACAAAAGTAGTATCACCTACATACCTTCTATTACGGATAAGTGTGTATTTTGACTCTGGATTTTTTGGAAAAATCCAATTTACTTGAAAAATATACACTCCACCGCCATTTTCGACGTAAAAAGGATAAGAATCGCCATTTTGAATCTCTAATGTAGCAGTATCAATCAACCCCAATGAATCAATGTCCATTATCTGGTAATCAATGATTCTTGTACCCGAAGGATAAATTTGTTCGGTAAGCTGCTGCTGTACTATAAAGTCTCCATTTAGCTCAATTATCTTTAAATAAAGTGAGTCTTGTTGTTTGTTTGTTTTTAGGTGCCAATAAAACTCTGGCATCATTGCATCCTTATACTTATATACAAACATCATACCGCCATCTAATTTATGTATTGGAAAATAATACGATTCAATGTCAATTTCTTCACTTTTCTTTTGCTCCTGTTGACACCCAAAGCCTAGAAATACCATCAAAACCATACAGCATACCTGAAAAGAAGGTGACATTAAGTCTTTCTTCTGCTTAAAAAGACGTCGATCTAGGACAATATGTCTCATTTTTAACGCTTTTAGTAGAATGGAATAATTCCTGATGTGATATTTTGGGTAGTTTGCGACGTTATTATGTTTTTTCTGCAAGTATAGTCAGAAAAAGTTAAACGAAGTAGTGTCCAACTATGTTTTTTACTCAATTAGATTCCTTACCTTTGTGCGTCTAAGCTTTTTTGCGAAAGCACTGCCAGCAGAATAGTATTTGCCATTTTTGCGCAAGCGAATCACTACTTTTAAAAATCTACTTCTTAAATAAAAAATATGCTCAAGTTTTTCAAAAAAACCATCAAGAAAATTGTCGGATCCAAACAAGATCGGGACATGGGGACTTATGCACCTATGGTGGATCAAATTAACGCATTTTTTCAGGACATGCAACCCCTTTCTAATGATGAACTTCGTAACAAAACGATTGAATTCAAGCAAAGAATCGCTGAGTACCTTTCGGAAATTGACAGGGTCATCATCGAAACCACTCAAAAGGCCAATGGTCTAGATGATTTGGCAGAGAAAGAAGTCCTTTTTGATGAAGTAGATGAGCTGCAAAAGCAAAGAGATGAACAACTCGAAGTCATTCTCCAAGAGATTTTACCCGAAGCTTTTGCCGTCGTCAAAGAAACCGCCAAGCGATTTACCGAAAATGAGCGAATTACGGTGACGGCTACGGAGCATGACCGAATGATTGCAGGTAGCAAAAGCCATGTACTCATTGATGGAGACCAAGCCACTTGGAAAAATGAATGGGTGGCCGCAGGCGGAAACGTTAAGTGGGGAATGGTTCACTACGATGTCCAGCTGATTGGTGGAATGGTACTGCATGATGGAAAAATAGCCGAGATGGCCACGGGGGAAGGTAAAACTTTAGTCGCAACACTGCCTGCCTACCTTAATGCCCTTGCGGGACAAGGCGTACACATCATCACCGTAAACGATTATCTCGCCAAACGGGATAGTGAATGGGTCGGACCTATTTATGAGTTCCTTCTCTTGACAGTGGATTGTATCAACAATTACAAGCCCCACTCAGATGGACGTAAAAAAGCCTACAATTCAGACATTACCTTTGGCACAAACAATGAATTTGGATTTGACTACTTGAGAGACAATATGGTGGTTTCGCCCAATGAACTCGTTCAGCGCAAGCATCATTATGCGATTATTGATGAAGTAGATTCCGTTTTAATTGATGATGCGCGGACGCCATTGATTATTTCTGGCCCCGTCGAACAAGAAGAAGAGCAAGAGTACATCGCCCTAAGACCAACCATTGACAAGCTGATTCAAGAGCAAAGAAAAATTGTTAACAAATACTTGAATGAAGCAAAAAAGCAATTTGAGCTAGGAAATGTCGGAGTCAATGAAGGCGAAGCGGGACTCGCCTTATTGAGAGCTTTTCGGGGCTTGCCCAAATACCGCCCTTTAATTAAATTCTTAAGTCAAGAAGGGGTCAAGGTGGAGCTCCAAAAAGCGGACAATTTCTATATGCAGGAGAAATCCAAAAATATGCATATAGCAGATGAGCCTTTATTGTTTGTTATTGATGAAAAAAATCGATCCGTTGAATTAGTCGATGCAGGGCTAAAATTTCTATCCAATCTTACCAGTGACCCCGATTTTTTCAACATGCCTGACATCACCAGAGCGATGATGGAGATTGATCACAATACCGATTTGTCGGAAGACGAAAAAGCAACGGCCACCGAATCGCTCGCTCAAGACTTTTCTGTAAAGTCCAAGCGTCTGCATTCTATGCACCAATTACTCAAAGCATATACGCTTTTTGAAAAGGATACGGACTATGTAGTCATGGACGGTGAAGTAAAAATTGTCGATGAACAGACTGGTCGAATGATGGAAGGGCGGCGTTATTCGGATGGTCTTCACCAAGCCTTAGAAGCCAAAGAAAATGTAAAGATTGGGGATGTAACCCAAACTTACGCAACGGTTACCTTGCAAAATTACTTCCGTATGTACCATAAACTAACGGGTATGACGGGTACTGCCGAAACGGAAGCAAGAGAATTGTGGGAAATCTACAAGCTAGATGTTGTCATCATACCGACCAACAAACCCATCATTAGAGATGACCGCCAAGACTTAGTTTATAAGAGTGAAAAAGAAAAGTATAATGCGGTCATTGAAGAAATCACTCGATTGGTCGAAGCAAAACGACCCGTACTTGTCGGTACTACTTCCGTGGATATTTCTGAGACTTTGAGTAGAATTCTTAGCTTAAGGGGCATTTCACACAACGTATTGAACGCCAAACAGCACCAACGGGAAGCAGAAGTTGTGGCAGAAGCGGGTCTTCCTGGAAAGGTCACTATTGCCACCAATATGGCGGGTCGGGGAACAGATATCAAGATTTCTCAAGCAGTCAAAGATGCGGGTGGATTGGCCATCATCGGTACCGAAAGACATGAATCCCGGCGTGTGGACAGACAGTTGCGTGGTCGTGCGGGACGTCAAGGAGATCCTGGGTCTTCTCAGTTCTTTGTATCTCTAGAAGACAAATTAATGCGTCTTTTCCAATCGGAGCGTATCGCAGGTATGATGGACAAAATGGGGCACAAAGAAGGAGATGTCATCCAACACTCCATGGTCACCAAGTCCATCGAACGAGCTCAAAAGAAAGTGGAAGAAAATAACTACGGTATTCGGAAACGATTACTAGAGTATGATGATGTCATGAACATCCAACGGGAAGCCATCTACAAAAAACGTAAAAATGCACTCTGGGGTAGCCGTCTATCTGTGGATATTTATAATATGATTGTCTCCCTTACGGAAAATGTGGTGCTCTATGCCAAGAACAGCAATGATTACCAGAACTTCAAACTGGAAGCCTTGACCATGTTTGGTTTAACGTTGGACATCACCGAAGAAGAGTTTGAAAACAGCAACGCTGACGCACTTATTGCGAACTTCCAACGTGAAGTATTTGAGACCTATAACCATAAAAAAGAGCGTTTAAAGAGCATTCTACTGCCGTTCATCAAAGATGTAAAAGAAAAGGAAGGAGACCGTTATAAGCGGGTTCAAATTCCATTTACGGATGGTTCTTCCAAGGAGCTAGCGATGGCGGTTGATATAGATGATGCTATTGAGACAAACGGGGAGTCTATCCCTTTGGATATCGAAAAAATTGCGACACTTGCCTTGATTGATGACAATTGGAAAGAACATCTAAGAAGTGTAGATGAGCTGAAAGATTCTTCCCAAACTGCTTCTTTCGAGCAAAAAGATCCTTTGGTTATTTATAAAATGGAAGCCTATAATCTTTTTGAGAGCTTGATTCACAAAGTCAACCAATCCGTTGTCTCCTACCTAATGAAAGGACATTTGGAAGGTTTTGACCAACATAATGTACGTGAAGCCAAAGAGCAAACTTCTGCCATGCAAAACGTAACAGAATCTAAAGCTTCTATGACGGATGGACAACAAGCCGCCAATCAAGCCGCCGCTAATGTAGGTCAAGAAAGAAGAGTACAAGAAACCGTTAAACATTCAGGCCCCGTAATTGGGCGTAATGACCCTTGCCCTTGCGGAAGCGGCAAGAAGTATAAAAAGTGTCATGGGAAAAATGCCTAGTTGGCATTCTTAAATTAAAAACCAAAAGGGAGCAACTTTTTCAAGTGGCTCCCTTTTTTTGTACTTAAAAGTTCCCATAATAAACCTGCATACAGGGCAACCCTAACTCTAACCGCCACATATCCACCACTTGGTCACGGTCATCCAAAACAAATTTTACCCAGTATTTATCCTTGATATGCTGATTGAATAATTCAGTTTTAATGATGGCATCCTTTCGGAAATCTTCTGCTTTTCGCATAAAAAGCGCATCATAGGCTACTTCATGCTTTGCCAACCATCGTTTGGTCTCTGGCATCGAATCATCTGTTCGACCAGAAAGTAAGATGATCTTACAGCCTACTTTACGAAAGGTATCCAAAATATCATAAACAGGGTGGTTCAATAAATCAGATGCACATGCTTTTCCATCAAAAGGACTTCTATCATGCATGATGGCCAATGTCCCATCCAAATCACAGATGATCGCTGGCGGCAACTCTTTATTTTGATTGGCGTAATCCCCTACTCTTTTCGCCTTGAATTGCTCATACATTCTCGTAATTGTCTTGCGACCTACTTTCTTTGTTCGTTTTTCATCCCGAGCTAATAACTCCTGCAAAGGGACGTCAAAATCCTTGATTTCAACCTTGATTTCATGACCTGATTCTTTAGCAAATTCTTGCGCAAGCTGCTCTATACGTCGGATATTTTTTTCCGAAAGGTTCGTATCATCCACAATGACATGTTTTCCATCGCGAAGAGACTCGACAATCAACCAATCTCGGAGTCTTTTGACAAACTTCTCATTAGACCGTGAAAAATGGTATCCATCCAACATCTCTCGCATCGCATCTCGGTTCAAACGCTTATACACATTTGGATTATCCAAAACCAATTGCTTCGCATAAGTAGATTTTCCACTTGCGGGCAGTCCACGTAATATGATTATTTTTTTCATTTTTTTTTACTTGTTTAATTTTGAGTCACCCACAAAAGGGCGTTCATATTCAGGCTTGACCAACCGCCAAATGGCATCAGCGTAATCCCTACCATCCAACATCAAAAATAAAATTGACGGGTAATCTTGCGTCAAAAAATAAGCAGCCGTCTCTTTGCGAGTCGCTAATACTTTAAAATCTGCTTTGGCTTTATTTTCGATGGCTCGAAAGTTAACTTCTAGCGCTTCTTTGGTGGCTTTTGCCCAATCATAAAATTCATCTGGCATCTGCTCTAAAATCTCATCCATTGGCTCCCCTGATTTTAGGTATTCCCAAATATTATAAGAAGTCACCCTAGTCATGATTCTATGAAGGCGAAGATACTCTTCAAACTTCACTTTCAACCTAAAGCTATTAGAAAACTTCACCACAAAACCTTCCTTATTCTCCAACTCTAAACCTTTTAAATCAGCAATATCCGAAATGCCATCATAGGTTTTCACTACAGGGAAACCGATATCTTTCAAAGGTAGTTCAACACCCGATTGGGTCTCAATAATACCCAAAAGGACCAATTCTTCTCGATCACCATAGTCCAAAACAATTCTATTTTCTGGATAGATAATTTCAAACAAGTAGGTATAGTTGGCATTCATTTGTGCCACTGCTACTTGATACTTCGACCTAAGCATCTCGTTTGCTTTTTGTGACTGCTCACTATCGAATGAACCCCGAGTCGCTATAAAAAACGTCCCGTCCACCCAATAGGATATTCCTAACGAGCCATCCATCTTCTCATATACGTCAAAAGGAAGATTTGGAATAGTCTGAGTTTCTAACTCTCCCAAATTAAAAAATTTAGGGAACGGTCTTGCGACAAAATGACCTTGACCATCCAAAATTAGCCCCCGACAAGCCAAAGTATGCTCATTCCAAACACGGTCATACTGCACCTTCGCAGTATAGTTATAGATATATAACTCTTCTGTTGGATGCTTTTGCACTCGAATGTACTTAGCGTCAATCATCTTCTGTAACTCTTTTATATTCATCATTTTCGTTTTCATTAGCTTAGGTATTTACCTAATGGATAATACAAAGGTAACGCCAAACTACGCAATCTATCTACGTAGTAATTTTATTGCTTACCGCTTTGATGTTACAAAGAAACAGACCTAGTACGCAGCCTATTTGCGTAGTGTCTAATCTTTTTACTATTTTTGTGAATATTTTTACTTTTTTCCGAAAGGAACCATAAAATCAGTCTATGCCAACCAACAGAAATGCACTCATTCGCTACAAAACATTAGACCGTTGCCTACAGAACCGTTTTCGCAAATGGACACTCGATGATTTGATCGAAGCCGTATCAGATGCACTTTATGAGTATGAAGGCATCGACGGAGTTAGCCGTCGCACCATCCAAGGCGACATTCAAATGCTACGGAGTGATAAGCTTGGATACAACGCCCCCATTATTGTTATTGACCGAAAATATTATATCTATGAAGACCCCGAATATAGCATCACCAATATGCCCCTTTCGGGAAAAGACCTAGAACAATTGGCAGAAACAGCCGCATTCTTAAAGCAATTTAGTGGATTTTCACACTTTCAAGAGCTGAGTGGTATGGTGCAAAAACTAGAAGACCACGTTTATACAAAAACCAACAAGGAAGCCCCAATAATTGATTTTGAAAAAAATGATAATTTAAAAGGGCTTGACTATTTAGACATTCTGTATCAGGCCATCAAGAATAAACAAGTACTCCACATTACTTACCAATCCTTTAAAGCCAAAAAACCAAATTTAATTATTTTTCATGCCTACCTACTAAAAGAGTTTAACAATCGTTGGTTTTTAGTAGGCATAAAAGATAACAGTAAAAGCATTCTGACATTGGCGCTAGATCGGATACAACAAGTAGAAATCGACAAGATAAAAGCTTATATCCCAAATACTTCTTTTGAAAATAGGACTTTTTATGAGCACATTATTGGCGTCTCTGTGGTCAATAAAAAACCTGAAAAAATACAAATTTTCATCGACAAATACAATGCTCCATATGTGTTAACTAAGCCGCTTCACCATTCCCAAATAGTTATAGAATCCAACAAATATGGCACCGTAATTCAAGTAAAGGTGATTATAAATTTTGAATTTGAAAGACTTATTTTAGGTTTTTGCGAAAGCATGGAAGTACGCTCTCCTAAGCATTTTCGGAAACGAATACAGACAAAATTAGCAAAAGCACAAAAACAGTATAACTTAGATACTTGATAATCTTGGCATAGGAAATTCAGCTCCATCCGCCAAGGTATTATCCTTTCGAAGAATCATTATCTTTCTTCTTCAAACCATCCAAGAGTTGATTGACGCGGTACATTTCATCTACTGTTTCGTCAAGATAAAAATGCAATTCAGGGAGGCGACGTATTTTCTTACCAATTCTTTGCGCAAGCCTATTACGCAACACGGAAGTCGCCTTTTGCAATTGTGTGACCACTTCGTCCTTATCTTCCCCATTAAAAATGCTAATATAGACCTTCGCAATGGCAAAATCAGGCGTTACATCTACGGATGTAACCGTCACTAATTTATCATGGCCGTATATGTAGGGCCCTTCCGCTTGTAATATCGTGCTGAATGACCGACGGATCATCTCCCCTACTTGGCTTTGTCTTTTTGATTTCATCATCAGAGTATTATCGTGCGAAGTTATGCGTTTATGCTATGGAAAGCAAATTTCGGGGATAGAACACAATTTATCATCGAAGAGTTCCAAACAATCTCAAATATTCTATTTTTTTGCTACCTTTGTATCACTACATACTGTTATGAGCAAGCTACTAGACACTCCAATAGAATATCTCAAAGGCATTGGTCCTGCCAAAGGCAAATCTCTACGTAAGGACTTGAATATCAATACCTTTGGAGATTTAGTCGAATATTTTCCTTTTCGGTATATTGACAAAACAGTCATTTTACCCATCAACCAAATCAATGATGCGCATGCCGAAGTGCAGATTAAAGGGAAGCTCATGCGATTTTCTCAAGAAGGAGTAGGTCGCGCCAAAAGATTAAAGGCGACTATTCACGATGGTACAGGCTCCATTGATTTGATTTGGTTTCAGGGCGCATCATGGATGCAAAATATCCTTGAGCAAGGAAAGACATATCTCGTCTATGGAAAATTACAAAAATTTAGAAATCGGTACAGCATCCCCCATCCAGAGATGGAAATTATATCCAATTTAGCTAATGCCGCTGCTTTGCCTACTCTGGCACCGATGTATTCTTCGACGGATAGCTTGCGCAAAAAAAAACTAGATGGCAAAAGCTTTCGCAAATTAACAAAAGCACTCATTGACCAAATCGGCCCCAATGACGTTCCTGAGACCTTACCCAAATATATTTTAGAAAAAACTAGGCTTATCGGTCGTTTAGAAGCCATTAAAAAGATACACTTTCCCGCTTCCGCAAAAGAAAAAGAACAGGCCGTCAATCGCCTAAAATTTGAAGAATTGTTCTTTGCGCAGCTTCGGGCTGTCCATCGAAAATTTAAGAACTATCGAGAAATTCCAGGGTATCGTTTTGAGATAATTGGTGATAAGTTTAATCAGTATTTCCATGACATATTGAGTTTTGAATTGACTGGCGCACAAAAACGGGTACTCAAAGAAATTCGGTCTGATTTAAAGGTGGGTCGGCACATGAATCGACTGCTCCAAGGAGATGTGGGAAGTGGCAAAACAGTAGTCGCTTTGATGTGTATTTTAATTGCGATTGATAATGGCTATCAGGCTTGTATGATTGCGCCAACTGAAATATTGGCAATGCAGCACTTTATCGGCATGGTCGATGATGCGGAAAAACTTGGATTACAAATTGCTTTTTTGGCAGGTTCCGTCAAAGGGAAAAAAAGAGCCAAGATATTAGAAGCGCTTGCCCTTGGACAAATTGATATTCTTATTGGCACTCATGCCGTTCTTGAAGATCCCGTTATATTCAAAAATCTTGGGCTGGCTATTACGGATGAACAACATCGGTTTGGGGTCAAACAACGGAGTAAGTTGTGGCGCAAAAGTAAGCCCAACCC
The DNA here is from genome assembly GCA_964438645.1 of uncultured Saprospiraceae bacterium. Lineage (GTDB taxonomy): Bacteria > Bacteroidota > Bacteroidia > Chitinophagales > Saprospiraceae > HyVt-613. The sequence goes on from CAYTLX010000017.1 coordinate 9,443, forward strand.
ACCACACATCCTAGTCATGACGGCAACGCCCATTCCTAGGACTTTATCTATGGCATTTTATGGGGATCTTGATGTCTCAAAAATTGACGAGATGCCACCAGGACGCCAACCTGTGGAGACCATCCATTTTAGCGAAAGCAAAAGACTACGTGCGTACGGCATCATGCGAGAAGAAATAGCTAAGGGACGACAAGTCTATGTAGTTTTTCCGATGATTGAAGAAAATGAAGATTTAGACTTACAGAATCTACAACGTGGATTTGATCTCCTGAGCAATGAATTTCCTAGACCTGAATTTGACATTAGTGTTGTCCATGGAAAAATGAAAGCCAAGGACAAAGACTATGAAATGCAACGTTTTGTCGAGCAAAAAACTCAAATTATGGTCGCCACAACCGTCATCGAAGTTGGAGTAAATGTACCTAATGCCACTTTAATGATAATTGAAAATGCCAATCGTTTTGGGCTTTCGCAATTACACCAATTACGTGGACGTGTAGGGCGTGGTGGTGGACATTCTATGTGTATTTTGATGACTGGATTTAAGCTTTCTAAAGAAGCGAAATTTCGAATCAAAACGATGACCGAGACCAATGATGGCTTTGTCATTGCAGAAGCAGACCTTAAACTACGTGGACCAGGCGACATGGAAGGAACTCGGCAAAGTGGTGATCTAAACTTAAAATTAGCAAGCTTAGTCGAAGATGAAAAGATATTGACTTTCGCAAGAAAATTAGCCATTCTTATTATTGAAAAAGACCCTACGCTCGAACATCCCGAAAACGCCCTTTTGCGAAAGCACATCGAAACCATTGGAAAAAAAGCTCAAGGCTGGAGCCATATCAGTTAACTTGATGTTTTGGGTTGTAAAGCTTCTGCTTTTGGGGTTCAAAGCAATGGACTAGGTCAAAAGCTTACAAAGAATCGCATGCATCTACTCTTCTTTAAATTGGTAGTCCTAGACGACATACAATAAAACATCAAACCCCAAAAGTCCTGAAAAAACGTCACAAATTAAAATCGCAACTAACTAATAATCAATTACTTATCACTTTTATCTAATAAAAAACCGTAAAAATCTCATCACACAACCTGACAAACAGTACTAGGAATTCTCTTTTTTACTTTTTTCCACAAGGCATATCCCCTATCTTTGTTACAACAAACATCTGGGACAAACTGGGATAAAACAACAAACGGCTAAAACAACAAATCACTATGAACAAACAGTCAAATATCAACAGCATAACCAAAAAAAAAGAGACCGCCAAACTTCTTTGACGATCTCTACAATACAGGTTAACACGAATTAACGTATTAGGGTAATATCTCCTTTAAATACTTTTTCTTTTCCATTGATCCAACGAACTTTTGTTGCATAGACAAAGACTGCAGGATTCATTTTCACACCATGATAAGTACCATCCCAACCAAAACCTGGATCATTTGCAGGAAAATCCTTTCCTTCAAAAACCATCGTCCCCCATCTATCATAGATTCTTAACTCTAATACTTGTTCAATCTTATCTGGATTCCCAAATATCGTGAAATGATTATTTCGGTCATCGCCACTTCCTGGTGCAAATAAATTAGGGATATACAAGTCTGGATCGACCACACTTACCGTAATATTTGCGGAAGCACTACAACCTAAGTCATCGACTACCCAAACTGTATAAAGTGTGGTTTCTTCTGGAGATGCATACGGGCTCAAGCAATTCGTACAGCTTAATGTACTAATTGGATCCCACATCACGGTATCAATATTTTCAGGTAAAACACTTGTAAATACTTCAAGCATGGTACTATCTCCTAGCTCAATTTCAATATTTGCCTCAGTAACAATATCTGGAGCTTGCGGACTTGGCAAAGTCACGGTTGTATTATACTCGCATCCAAATCCATCCTGAACAACAACATTATAAGTACCTGGATCTAAATCCCCAAGCTCATCAGTCGTCCCAAAGGATTGGCCATCATTGAAAGAATATACATATGGAGCCGTACCACCAATCACAGAATCAATGGTTATCACACCCCCTTCTCTTCTACAATTTGGCAAAGTTAAATCTAGGTTCATCTCAACAATCCCAGGCGTCTTAATCACCGTAATCGTATCATCCGCCGAACATCCATTTGCAGAATCTACCACATGCACGACATACGTCCCTGCTTCATCAACTATCGGATTGGGCTCGTCTTGTTCTGACACGAATGACCCATCAGCCGTTAACCAATCAAATACATAGTTTGGATAATTTGCATTATTCACACCACCTATACTCATTTGATTCACATCACAATTTAGGTATTCATTATCACCCGCATCTGCAATCGGTACCTGAATATTTTCTGTTACATTAACAAAATCTGTTGTAGTACATCCGTTAGAAATATCAGTCACAACAAATGAATAGGTTCCAGGCTCTGTCACTAATGGAGTTGACGTATTGGCTCCCGCCTTGATATTCCCATTAACAGTAGCCCAAGTGAAATCTAAATTAGGATTCGTACTTTGAGCTGAGATGATCACTTCTTCTGTCAAACAAGTCAAAGTCGCTGCAGGGTAAGTAACCACAATGGGAGCTTGCATATTATCTCCCACAACTACTTCATCAGTATTCTTACATCCATTCACTTTATCTATAACAGTCAACGTATAGATTCCTGCACTATCAACGATTGGATTTAGGGTTGAGCTTCCACTAAGGATATTTCCGTCAGTAGTTGCCCAAGCGTAATCATAGACACCATTTGCCCCATTTGCAGAACCAAATAACGTAAGACTATTTGCCATACAGGTTATCTGGTCGTCTCCACCTGCATCGGCTGAAGGCTGAATAATATCTTGATAAACTTTAACATCTGTTGACACAGAACAACCTGTTCTTGTATTCATAACGGCCAAGACATAAGTCCCAGGTCGATTCACCGTTGGTTGCAATGTTGACTCTCCAGATATAATCTGGCCATCAACAGTTGCCCAATGATATGAGAAATTATCCCCTACAGATGCGGTAGCATCAATAGTCACTTCTTCTCTTGTACATGTCAATGTATCGGCAGCGCTAATATTTGCCAATGGCGCATTTGTTTCATCAACAATGATAACACTATCCAAAGCATTACAACCTGTAACTATATTGGTAACACTAATAACATAAGTTCCTCCAGCATTCACAACTGGATTTTGAGTCATGGCTCCAGAAACAATACTACCATCTACTGTTGTCCAATGATAACTAAACATATTGCCTTTTGAAGACAATGAACCATCCAGTTTAACATTAGGAATATTACAGGTAATTGTATCTGAAACACCTGCATTGGCGTTAGGCAAAGGATTAACCACTACATCTATACTTGCTTGCGCTAAACAACCATTTCCATCTGAATAAGTATATAGTAAACTATGGGTACCTACTCCTGCAACAGCAGGATAAAACACATTACCATTCACACCAAGCCCACTAAAGGCACCTCCTACAGGGCTACCCACTAAGGTTATAGGAGCTTCATCATAACATACAGGTGCTACCGAAGTAAAAGATACTGTTGGTAGAGCATTCACAACAATACTTACTGTTGCTTGCGCAGAACAGCCATTATCGTTTGTATAGTCATATATTATAGTATGGGTTCCGACTCCAGCTATGGCAGGGTCAAAGGAATTGCCAACAACACCCACTCCTGTAAATGTACCGCCAGATGGTGTACCTTGTAAAGTAAACATTCCACCATCAATACATACTGGATTATAACTACCAGCATCCACGATGGGCAAAGGATTAACGACCACTTCCGTACTTTCTGTATTTGTGCAACCATTGCTATCCGTAATAACAACTGTATAAGTTCCTGCATCACTATTTGAGACTCCAGACACAGTGACATTCTGTACATTTGGCACATTCCCATTAGGACCATTCCAAACCCAAGCCACAGCATCACCTGCGATTTCACTCAACATCAAATCACTTCCATTACAAACTGGAGCATTACTAATTAAGTTAATATCGGGAGTCGGGTTAATTTTAACATCTAAGCTAGATGAAGCACTACATCCATTATTATCAATCACCGTAATATCGTATTGACCTGTAGCCGACATTGTTGCTTGCGCTAAAATTGGATTTTGGTTATTAGAGCTAAATCCATCAGGACCAGCCCAACTCCATGACACAGAATTTGCAGTCATATCTGTCAATTCCAAATCACCACCATTACAGATAGGACTATTACTTCCAATTATAACAACTGGCAATCCATTCACTACTATCGTGGTCGTATTGCTATTCGTACAGCCATTGCCATCCGTGTATTCATACGTTATCGTATGCGTACCTACTCCTGCTGT
>CAYTLX010000018.1:0-10229 GCA_964438645.1 uncultured Saprospiraceae bacterium
AAGCCACACTGTGTCCCTGCTTCATCCACCATTTGTTGTTGGACGGGGCTCAATTCATCCATGTTTAGCCCTTCGATGGTGACTACGTGTTTTCCTTCGATATTGCCGATAGGGGTCAGGCAAGAAGGGATTTGCTTGTAGTCCATTTGGCCATTTTTGACTTCACCAACAAGGACGGTACAGGCACCACAATCTCCTTCACGGCAGCCGATTTTGGTGCCTGACAGGTGTTGGTCTTGCCGTATAAGATCCACCAAAAGCGAGCCATTAGGCTTATTTGTGGTTATTTTTTTATCATTTAGGATGAATTCGAGCATGGTATTGTTATTTGTAACTGTTTAGGTGTCTGCAATTTTTGCCATAAAGCGTCCCTTTTGCGTCTGTTTTTTATATTTTCATTTTATAGAACAAGCGACTCAACTCTCAACCAGCGAAGTCCGAAGGACAAGCGTCTCAACCAACGAGCGAAGCGAGTGACTCAACCAGAGAGCGCAGCGAACGACTCAACCAGCGAAGCGACTCAACCAGAGAGCAAAGCGAACGACTCAACCTAATACTCCACCTTATTTTGGCTATTTTTCCAAAGATCAAAGGCTTCTATCGCTTCATCACGCAACAATTGGATGGTTTTTAGTTTTCTTTCGCCGTAAGGCAGTGCCAATTCTTGATAAATAAAATCATCATCAAAGTCAATGTCCGCGGCATCTTGTTTCGTATTGGCATAATACATTTTGTCGGGGCGCGCCCAATAAATGGCGCCCAAGCACATCGGACAGGGCTCACAACTCGTGTAAATCTCACATCCATCCAACTGAAAAGAGCCCAATTCTTTGCAAGCATTTCGGATGGCCACCACTTCTGCATGGGCGGTGGGGTCATTGTCCGAAGTTACTTTATTGACGCCCCGAGCGATGATTTTGTTGTCTTTGACGATGACTGCTCCAAAAGGGCCGCCATTGCCAAAAGTGACATTTTCGATGGAAAGGCGGATGGCTTCCCGCATAAATTTTTCTTGTTTCGACATTCTTTTTTGTTTGGTTTATGTGTTTTTTGTTATTAGCTCTGTACGAAAAGGCTAAGGTAGGGTTTTGTTGGGATTTTTGGGGGGATGAACTGACTTTGTCGCTTAGAAACAGTAAAAAAGGCATTTGTGAACAAAAATTTCATTTTTCCATCATATTAGTTTGATAATATATTATAAATAATTATATTTGTGTATCTTATTGAACATTAGGATTTTGACATGAAGAAGAAGAGAATACTTATTGTGGATGATGAACGGTCAATTGTCAATTCCTTGACGGAGTTGCTAGAACTAGAAGGGTATGAAGTGGATGGCGCAGGGGATGGATTCGAGTGTATCTATAAAGTGAAGCGGCATGCCTATGACACCATTGTTATGGGGTATAAAATGCCCAAGCTAAATGGCGCCCGAACGCTTGAACGGTTAAATATCTTTGCTCCATTGATTCCCGTTATTATGACTTCAAGTATTCTGAGCAAAGAAGAAGGGCAAGAGTTTGTGGAAATGGGCGCGGTGAGCCATTTTGAGAAGCCATTCGATATGACATCACTTTTGGACGAAATTGAAAAAGCATTGGAAGAGCATGAGCGGCGGCTTGGATTGTTCGGGGATGATGATGTGCAGTGAAATCCTAAATGTATGGTCGGTGGGCATCCACCCCAAATTTGACATCGCTAGATAGTCTGTTTTTTTAGATAGGTTGGGTTTTGACTATAAAAAGGGTTCTTCGTCGTTTGTCTAATTAGTGAGTGGTGAAAAGTCAGTTTAAAAAGCACTGTTCAGGACGAAGTTTTTTAGCTTTCGCAAAATTGTCCAAAGCCAGCTTCATGCCTTTAGATCGGTCGGTATGGCATTGAAGGCACGCACCTACTTCTAATATATTTAATTGCTCTTTAACCGTAAATGGGCGGGTGTCTGAATGGGTTACCGACCACTTTTTAGGATAATCTAGAAAACCAATCCAAGCATCTTGTGGTAAATCATCATGCGCCCAATGCTCATATTCTGCATAAAATGTCCAAGGGGACGGACTGTCTGTTTTGGTTTTCTGAAATTGTCCCCGACCATATCCTATCGCATTTGGATGGTTGTGGCAAGTTTTGCAGTCGCGCCCTTTTGCGGAGATAGTGTGTGCGACGATGGGCGCAAAAAGTCTTTGATGGGTGATGTCATCGGGGATTTTGGAGTAGCCAGATTTGTCCAGAGAGATGATCATGCCTGGAACGAAAGTGATGATTTCTCTTTTGTTTTTGCTTTCGCGAATACCCAAAGACGGAAAATCCGCTAAAAAAGGCCCTAAATCTTCATTCCATCGTCCTTGTATGTCTTTTTGCGCAAGCAGATCATACCCAGGGGCATTGGGGTCATAGGAAGTATGGCAGTCAATACATTGGGGCGCCCATTGCGTGTGACAGGCGTTGCAGGTGACCGCCGAATGTGCGGGGGCTTGGCATTGCGGCGATGGCTTGGAAAGTGTATATCTCCGATGATTTATTTTTCCAATAAGGAAAGCTTCTTTGTTTTCAACAAAAACATTGGGTAGATCTTGTCCATTGACGCCTTGTACAAAGCGTTTGTTTTTAGGGTTGATTTTTCGGAGTTTGATAATAGATTGAGTGTCGTAGCGTAAGGAGTCAAATGGCTGGGTGCGATGATTCGCTTGCGCAAAATGGCAATCTTTACATTGACTGAGTTTGGCTTCATTTTGAAAGCGGTGTTGTTGACCATCTCCCATGACTTCCGTGCTGCCGTGGCAGTCAATGCAAGCGAGTCCTTTAGCGTGGTGAATGTCTTCGGCTACATATCTAAAGACTCTTTCATCATCGAGTAATCGATATCGTCCTGTATCGGGCATTTCTTCTTTTTCTAGGCGGGTTTCGTGCCAACCTTCATAGCTGGTTGATATTCTTCCAGAGCGGCTATGGCACCCAAAACAATGGTCATTGCTGACATGGAGTGAGATGGATGGATGAAATTTTGACACACTTTTATTTCCTTCAATTTTTCGAGAAAAATGTTCGCTGGCGGTGGCTTTGTTATAATTTAGGTGACAAGCCAAGCATCCGCCGCCCCTAGATTCTTGATGGATAGGCCCAATTTCTTTTTTCTCTGCGCCAAGATGGCAAGAAGCACAGAGATCGCGTGCATGATTATCGGCAGGAGATTGGGTGAGACTATCCGCTTGAAATAACCCATGATGGCTTTCGCCAAAAACCAACCGATTAATAGAAATAACTCCGCTCATCGTATTCATGATGGAGTTTTTGACTCGGTGGTCAATACCAGGGTGGCAATCTGAAGTAGAGCAGGTTTGGTTGGCATTGGCTAAGTTGCCCGGAATGACAATCATGTTTTGATGAGCCAGTTCTTTTTCTTTTGCGGAAGCGTCTCCAAGATGGCACGCCGTGCAGCCGATATCGTGATGACTTTCGGTGAATCCCATGACGCCTTGGTGGCAGGACGTGCATTGTTCTTGAGTAGTTCCCATAAATCCATTGGCTGTAGCAGAAGATGTTTTTGGAGCAACCCAATCTGGTGCGAAATGAATAAACCCCCAAAAGGCTAAACCAATTAGTAAGAAAAGAATCAGGATTGACAAAGCCTTTTTGGGCATAGATGTGGTGCTTTAAATATAACTGCAAGGTAAGGATTTGTTGGTTATTATACTTAAAAGACAAAATTTGGTTATTGAGTATCGCAAAAAATGATTTTCAACTTAAGTGATATCGTACCTACGGCGCTATGCATAAAATGGCCATTACATTGTTACCAAGGTTTTTTTCGACGAAGCTACCATAAGCGGGCTAGTTAGAAATAGCTTTTTTCGGGCTTGAAATTTTGACCTTGTATTTTATTTTTAGGATATTTTATGTGGGTTGAAAATGATTATTACCTGTAAGTTGTTGATATAGAGTTAATTGTGTTTTATAATCTGGACCTTTATTTGACCTTTGTAAAAGTCATTATTTTTGTGCAAGTATCGATTTTATCTTTGTATCGAATTAAATAAAAAATTAAATAAAAATGAAAAAAATAATCACATTAATTGTTTTGGCTATTTCTTGGAGCCAAATGAGTGCACAGGAGATGATTGCCACAGATTTTGATTTGTATAAGGTTAAGATTTCCTTCAAAGATAAACATCAGAAAGAAGTACACGGTTTTTTGTACAGTATTAACGATTCGGTAATTGTAATTTCTGACGCAAGAAAAAAAAGTGCTTACCATGTAGGGGATTATTCTGTTACGAAATATCAACTTGAGCAAATAAAAAGAATAGAAACACACAAATTGAAAGGGGGGTTAGTTGGGTTGTTAATAGGGATTGGTGCGGGTGGTGCGATAGGGTGTATTGAAGGAAGGAGCCAATATGAAGATAGTGGCTTTGGGCCGCCTGAAGAAGTTTTGCAGGGTGTCAGTTTAGCCTTTATTGGGGCAATAGTGGGTGCAATAGTAAGTCGTGATGTAGTTTCGGCAAAGGTCGGAAAGACGACTCACTTGGTTGAAAGGTTTAGTGACCATGCTATTGTAAGGGGTTCTGAGATAGTTGGGCATTCACGGCTTAAAATTTTTAGCATAAAACCAGTTCAATACCGGCGGAATATTAAGTTTGTAATTGGTAATAAATATCAAGCTATTTTTGAACAGCCGATATATAAAGGGAATTCACTCTTGTTAGGAATAGGCTACATTCCAATGAATAGTATTGATGTAGTAGGAGACCAAATTGTTAATGAATATGAGTTAAAAACGCACCAAATGTTAATTGATGTAGAGCACCTTAAAGCAGTAAAAGATTTTACTTATGGTCGGATTAGTGAGAGTATTGCGGATATTTCTGGCGGCAGACGAACAGAATCCATTTATTTATCTTTTGACCATTTTTTGCCAGAGTATTCTATACCTATTACCTTGGATGTTAGGTCTTATTTTGGCTCTAAGCCAGATAATCAGTTGAAGCCATTTTGCGAAATAGGCGTTGGGCTGAGCGCTATAAAAGGCTATGATTTTACTGCTTTGACTAGAGATGTCTATCCCGGTGACCATTCCTTTGCACCAGATTTTACACTTGAGGAAGTTGTTACCTTAGGTGCATCTAGATTTCATTGGAAGACAAAGTTGGATTTAGGGCTGGGTTTCCGACACCAAAAAAGAAAGAATTTGTTTTGGGAAATAAAAAGAGATTTTGATTTGCACTCAAGTAAGTGGGAACGGGCGGACATTTCCGAGGATGGTATAAAGATTAAGGGTGGTTTTGGTCACTGGACTTTTGCTGTCGGGTATAATTTTGGAGGTTAATTAGATCTATTCTTGGTTTTTTTTTTTACGATGAATCTTTAGCTCACTCCGAAAAGTCCCCAGAAGCCATAGTTAAAGAATAAAATTTTAAAGCCAAGAAAAACAAAGTACATTGTCTTTTCGGAGTAGGCTCAATCTTTTATTGTTTGATCCGTATTCGTGAATCTCCTACGTCTATTTGTATCAAGAAAAGTTGCATGCTTTTTTTTTAAGCTCTGTATTTGAGTCTAACATGTATGAAACCATGGCTCGGTCAGGATTGACAAAGCCTTTTTGGGCATAGATGTGGTGCTTTAGATACCGATGCAGGGTAAGGTTTTGTTGGGAAAGGAATGGTTGGAAACACAAAAAATGACCACAAAATAGCAATATTTATTCTATAAAAATAATTGTAAGTCATTGATAATTAGCTATTTGTGGGTTTGTGAAGTGTTCCTTAGCTCTACAATATGAAAAATATGTATTTTTTTATCCATTTATTAGCCCCTATCTTTAGCGATATAATTCAGTATATATGGTCAAATGGGGTATAGTAGGTACAGGAAAAATTGCTTATGATGTAGGCTTTGCCATACAGTCAATTAAGGCTTGCCAGCTTGTGGCTGTAAGTTCCCGAAATATGGATAATGCAAAAAAATATGCAACTCGGATGCATATTTCTACATTTTTGGATGATTACAAAACGATGATTGCGTTGGATATTGTGGAGGTGGTTTATATCTCAACGCCGAATGCCTTGCATGCCGAACTAATTGAATTTGCCCTTCAACAAGGTAAGCATGTTCTTTGTGAAAAGCCGATGGTTGTTCAGTCTGCCCAGTTAGAAAAACTAAAGGAATTAGCTGCTCAAAAACAATTGTTTTTGATGGAAGCGATGTGGACGATGTTTATGCCATCTGTGCGTTACCTTTTAACCCATTTAGCACAAATAGGCTCAATTAAAATGGTGCAAGGAAGTATGGGGTTTGTACTTGAAAAAGAGCGATGTTTTAAAGAGAATCTTGGGGGTGGCGCTCTTCTGGACTTAGGCATTTACCTTATCTCTTTGACGTATGCGCTTTTGGGGCAACCCAATCATCTAGTCGCACAGACGAGCAGTCGCAAGGGGGATGTGGAGACATCAGCGGGCTTCTTGTTGAAGTATGATGATGCCGTGGTTAATCTGACCTGTAGCTTTGATGTGCAGCTCGATAACTCATTCACGGTTTATGGGGAGAAGGGCTCACTTACGTTAAAATCCCCTTTTTATAGATCAGCCATTATCCAGTTGGAGAAGTATTCATCCCATACCGAAAATGTAGAAGATATTCGCAATGATTTTCGCTCTTTTGGGCCATTAAAAAGTGCTCCAGCATGGAAACAGCGAATATATGATAAGTTGCATTTAGGGAAATCACAAATAATTATCCCCTTTCGGGGAAATGGCTATCAATATCAAATACAAGAAGTAGTGGATTGTCTGCGAACGCATCGCTTGGAGAGTGCGATACTGCCCATAGATCATAGCATCCAAGTAATAAAAATTATTGAAAAACTTAGAAATATTAATAATGAAAAAGACGATTAAAATGGCTTTTGTTGGCTGTGGTTTTGTTTCAGATTACTACATGCGCACATTGAAAAATTATCCAGATTTAGAATTGATTGGCGTATATGATCGTGATATGACACGGACGAAAGCCTTTGGCTCGCATTACAAGATTCCTATTTTTGAGACGCTTGAAGATTTATTAGAAATATCCAGCTTGGATTTGGTCGTTAATTTGACCACTCCAGAAAGTCACTATGCAATTTCCAAAAAAATATTGCAAGCAGGTAAGCACCTGTACAGTGAAAAACCTTTTACTCTGACGATAGAGCATAGTGAAGAGTTGGTGATGCTTGCGCAAATGCAGAATTTGCTGATTAGTGGTGCCCCTTGTTCGGTGCTGGGAGAAAGTGCAGCAGAATTGAGTCGGCAAATAGACCAACAAGCGATTGGGGTGCCAAGATTGGCATATATTGAAATGGAAGATGGCCCTATTCATTTGATGGGGGCTGATAAATGGACAAATGATTTTGGTATCCCTTGGCCAGTGGAGAGTGAGTTTGAGTTGGGGAGTAGCTTGGAGCACTTGGGCTACGCTGTTTCTTGGGCTTTGTATTTGTTTGGACCAGTGTCCGCATGTGTTGGTACATCAACTTGTGTGCTCCCAGAAAAGAAAATTAAGGGAAATATCTTCTCATCTACAGATTTTAGCGTGGCAGTATTGACGCACGAATCTGGGGTTATAACCCGAATTACATGCGGTATTGTAGGGCCCATGAACCGCAGTATCATGGTGGTTGGAGATGATGGATACCTGGAAGTAGAGGACATCTGGGATAATCAATCTCCTGTAAAAAAATTAATATATAAAGAGCTAAAACTCAAGGCAGCTCGAAAAAAAATAATTGCCAACAATTGGTTAGGACAAATACTTTTTGGCTTGAATCCCCAAAAAGTCTCCACGTACTCTAGACATTCCGCTTTGCTTGGGCTCGCAAAAAATAATGTAAAAATGGATTATTTACTTGGAGTAGATGATTTGGCGCAAGCCATTTTGTTGGGTACATCACCCCGGTTATCTAGTGACTTTTTATTGGGTGTCAATGCCTTGACTTTGCAGGTTAATGAAGGGGATGTGGTGAGTGTTTAATTTGAATATCGGACTAGCTTGGGGGAAGGTCTGTCGTGTGTTGATTAAAGGAAAATGGCTAGGGGTTGAAGCCCAATTCAACTAAAAGCCTTGCCCTGTCAGAACGTTGTCTTTGTAGCGAGTTTCCTTGGAATTGGTGAAGGCGAAAATCAACCATCAGTACCACTCCTTCACCTTAAACCAATGCGTTGTCGTTATACCATTCTGTCGCTATGCCGCTGTACCGAAACTTGAGTTACTAGCTTTTATTCTGAATCCGTAACCCCCAAGAAGAAATGGTGGCAGCGGGGATTCCTAGGGCGTATTTTTCGGGGTTTAGCGTCGATGTATGAAAAACAATTGCAAAGATAGGATGTTATAAGACCATCATACACCCCCAGAAATTTTTGAAATGAAAAAGTACCTTTTAATCCTGATTTTGGCTCTCCAAGTTTCTTCCATTTTTGCGCAAGCATGGAAAACCTATCCCGATACACCACCTAATAGTCTATTGACTTTTTCGCAAGATGAAGGCTGGCACGACCAAGAGCCTATCGAATGGTGGTACACCAATGCCCATGTCAAAGGTCAAAATACAGGGCATGAATATTCGATAATGATGACCTTTTTTGCATATGATACGGCTTTTATTGATGGGTTTCGAATCCTGAATATATCTGATGAGACCACGGGCGTTTTTAAAACAGGTACAGCTTTTAAAAAGTATCCTGTCCTAGCAAAAGATCATCTCGAAATAAAAGCAACGAACTTGCTAGGCGGAGATGTAGAGCAGTGGTACACCCAAAAAGAGGCTAATGGGGCGCTGTTGCCTTTTCAATATCGTATAGAGTCGCATGGTTTACCAGGAGCCATTAATTTGGACTATGATGCCTTTAAACCGCCATTAATCGTTGCGGATTCGGGGTACTTAGATCAAGGAATTGTGAATTATACCTATTATTACTCGCAGACGGGAATGAATATTACGGGCGATATTACCTTTGACGGAGTGACAGAGCCTGTGGTCGGCATAGGATGGATAGACCGTCAATTTGGCAATTTTAATCCGAATACTGGAGAAGCTTATGAGTGGTTTTCGTTACAATTGTCTAACGGTATGGATTTTAATTTGTGGAATATTTTTACAAATGAAGGCACTATTCCAGACAACTCAAAATATCGTATTTTGGCGATGTATATCGACGAAAACACTTCTAAAACTATCTCCGATTTTCAGATTGACCGACCCAAGTTTGCCTACACCACGGTGACCAATAATTGCTATGCTAATCAATGGCATTTGACGTCGGATACGTTAGATATTGACCTGATGATTACCATTCATAGTAAAGATGATGAAGTCCTAGTGCCATTTGCTTTTCTGGAAGGGAGTACGAGTATCGAAGGCACGATTCAGGGGCAAGCGGTTACGGGTAAAGGGTTCGCCGAATTATTGCATCGCTACGACCCACCTAACATGGCTTTTACGGCACCATTGACCACTAATGTACCTACTTGGAGTGTTACGAGTCCAATTTCTTGGCAATTAAATAATCCAGACGAAGCTCGTCCACTCCAATACGATTTATTGGTCAAACAAGAAGGGTTATCCGAATATACGCAAGTCGCTGTAGGGTTGACAGACACTTCCTTTGTTTGGGCGCATACGGGCTTTCCTGACGGTTTTTATTGGTTTAAAGTAGTCGGCTATTCCGTTGATGGCACTTTGATAGATTCTATAGAGACCGACCAAGCGTATCCCCTTTTTCCACTAGCTATCACGAATCCGTCGCTTGCGCAAAAAATGAAAATCAACCCAAATCCAGCTATAAATACCATTGAAGTAGTCTGTGATTGTGTTGGGAAGGCCAGATTAATGGATATTCAAGGCAAGGACGTACTGGCCACTTTTCCCTTGCGGAAAAATAAAAAACAAACAATAGATGTCTCCGATTTAGAAAATGGTACTTATCTGATTTTGATGGAAACTCAAGGAGAGATTTTTAGTGAAAAATGGATAAAGATTGGGCAGTAGGTAGGGGGAGTATTGGGGCGCTTCGCTTTTGGAGCGTTCCTACGTCACTTTTGGGGTGTTGGGTACACTAGTTTTAAACGTCTTGGGTGGTAGCATTCAACTCTCAACCAGCGTAGTCCGAAGGACAAGCATCTCAACCAGCGCAGCGACTCAACCAACGAGCGCAGCGAGTCTCAACTCTCAACCAGCGCAGTCCGAAGGACAAGCGACTCAA
>CAYTLX010000018.1:10329-13513 GCA_964438645.1 uncultured Saprospiraceae bacterium
GAGCGCAGCGAGTCTCAACTCTCAACCAGCGCAGTCCGAAGGACAAGCGACTCAACTCATTAAGCTCAATTACCAATAATTCCAAAAAAACCATACCTTTGAAAGAAAAAAGATGTTTTTTCCAATAGGTGACGACCAAATACAAGGGGGCTATAAGCCTTATTTTAGCTATGCTTTTATCGCATTAAATGTACTTGTCTTCTTGTACCAATTTTCTCTAGGTCCAGAAGCAGGCAATCAATTTGTGTGGGATTTCGGGGCCATTCCGAATAATGTTTCCCATGGAAACAACTATTTGACCATCTTTTCATCGATGTTTATGCATGGTGGATGGATGCATTTAATTGGGAATATGGCCTTTTTGTGGGTATTTGCCGATAATATTGAAGCCGTTATAGGAAATTCCTTCTTTTTCATTTTTTATATCTTAGGTGGGGTAGCAGCAACGATGGCACATGTCATGATTGACCCTGCAAGTACCATTCCAACAGTAGGGGCGTCTGGGGCGATAGCAGCGGTATTAGGGGCATACATTGTAATGTTCCCAAGTTCTAAAATAAAGCTCTTATTAGTTATTTTTATGCGGGTTTTTCGTTGGCCAGCGTTAGCTTTCTTGGGTATTTGGATAGGGCAGCAATTGTTGAGTGGATTTGGTTCGTTAGGTGTCAATACGAATAATGGTGGGACTGCATGGTGGGCGCATATAGGTGGCTTTGCTTTTGGGGCAATTATCGGTTTGTATTTGCGCAAGCAATACGATACTCCTGGAAATTATGCTAGTGGCGAAATGCCTTCATTACCTGGACGGCGTAGGGCTTGAGCTTGAGTAAAACCCATAATTAGGTTTTATAAGGCGGTTTGTTTTGCGTCTTTTTTTACGTTCTTCCGTCTGTACTAAATAAACAGGTTAAATTTGCGGTAATGGATAAAGAAATATTCGCTATTTGGAATGAATTAAACGAAAGGTTAATCAATTTCATAATTCAAAAAGTTAAAGACAAAGATGTTGCAAAAGACATTAATCAGGATGTTTTTATTATAGTTTTTTCCAAATTGGATACCTTAAGAAATCGAGATAAGATTATTCCTTGGATTTATCGAATAACGCGAAATGAGATAAATGCTTATTTTAGAAAGCAAGCAGTTCATCAAGATGTTGAAGTCGTAGATAAATCTTATTTTTTGGAAGAGAATTTAACAAGTGAGTTTTCAAGATGTATTCAACCTATGATTCATGCGTTGCCATTAAAATATAAAGAAGCACTAAGATTGACCGAAATTGAAGGTGTCTCTCAAAAGGAATTGGCAAGAATAGCCAATATTTCATATTCTGGTGCAAAATCAAGAGTGCAAAGGGGTAGAGAAATGCTCAAATCTCTTTTACAGCAATGTTGTACGGTGTCTGCGGACAAGTATGGAAATATTACCGACTATAAACAAAATAATTGCCATAATCTATGTAGTTGATTTTCATCTTTGCGTCTTTTTTATATTCCTGTATCTATATGGTGAATTATAAAAAAAAGTAAAAATGAAAAATTTGCCAGTAGCAATCATTGGTGCAGGCCCTGTCGGGCTTGCGGCCGCAGCACATTTGTTGAAAAGCGATAAAAAATTTATAATTTTTGAAGCTGGCAAGTCTGTTGGGGCAAATATTTTGACTTGGGGACACGTAAAGGTCTTTTCTCCTTGGGAATATAATATCGACAAATTATCGGAAGAATTATTGGTTAAAAACGGAATACACATTCCTGACAAAGAAGATGTTCCTTTAGGTTTTGAATTAGTTAATGATTATTTGAAACCCTTGTCTGAAATTGCAGAAATCAATCAAAGTTTACATTTGAACACTAAAGTTCTTTCCATAGGCAGACGGGGTTTGGATAAAATGAAAAATGCCAATCGTGATAATTTACCATTTGCTATACAAGTAAACGAAAACGGTCGTTTTAAAATCTATGAGGCAAAAGCCATTATTGATGCTTCAGGAACTTGGCAAAATCCTAATCCAGTAGGTTCGGGTGGTGTATTTGCTATTGGGGAAAGAGAAAATAGTAATCATTTTTTCTATGGAATGCCAGATGTTAACGGCAAATTGATAGAGAAATATGCTGATAAGTCTGTGCTTGTAGTTGGTGGTGGTCATTCTGCCATTGGAACTGTATTAGCATTGAGTGAAGTGCAAGAAAAATACCCGAAAACGCAAATACATTGGTTGTTAAGAAAGAAAAAGGTAAGAGATGCTTATGGTGGTCAAGAAGCAGATGGATTTAAATCAAGAGGCGAATTAGGTATTCGAATTGAAAAATTGGTTGATTCGGGTAAGGTCAAGATTCACACACCTGTTTTTATTCATCAATTTGATAAGTTGAACGAAAAGCTAGTAGTAAAAGGTGTCAAAAACAATCAAAAATTTGTTTTGAATAACATTGATGAAGTAATTAGTAATACAGGAACTCGACCAGATTTTAGTTTTTTGCGAGAAGTACGTTTTGATGCGGATGCTTCTATAGAAAGTGTGCCTAAGTTAGCAGATTTAATTGACCCTAATATCCATAGTTGTGGTACAGTTAGACCACATGGAGAAGCAGCATTGAGACAAAGAGAAAAGGATTTTTATATTGTTGGAATGAAAAGTTATGGGAGGGCACCTACTTTTTTAATGGCTACAGGTTATGAGCAAATTCGCTCAATAATTGCCTATTTGAATGGAGATTTTGAAGCAGCAAAAGATGTTCGTTTAGAGTTGCCTGAAACGGGTGTTTGTAATGCAGGTATTGAAGGCGATAGTTGTTGTGGCGATAATGGTTGTGAAGTCTCTATTGAAAATGACGAATCAAATGAAGGCACATCTTGTGGATCGACTTATAAAGTAAAAAGAGAAGATGGCTGTTGTGTGCGACCTATTGCCAGTTCCTCTTGCTGCAATCCCCAAACAACGAAAGAAATAAATACGGCTAAAACAGGTTGTTGTTAGCGCAAATGGAAAAGAACGTCACGCAGAAAGGCGTTTTTCTATCATCTTTTGCTATGGCATTTGCGGGTCTTGGAGATGCCTTATTGTATCCTGTGTTACCTGTTTACGGTGAAGAAATGGGCTTTTCTGTCTTTTGGATTGGTGTTTTTCTTTCAATCAACCGATTTATTCGAATTCCTGGGAACTCATTAGTTGGATACTTAATAT
>CAYTLX010000019.1:0-13427 GCA_964438645.1 uncultured Saprospiraceae bacterium
TTTAAACTAATTAATCAACATAAACTAATACCCACAATTGCTTTTGAAACAATGTATCAGCATCTTTGGAATGAAGCAATTCAGTCCAATCAACCCAATGCAATTGTAAGTAGAAAAGGAAACAGTTGGTACAACCATTTGAATCTTAGCTGGAGAATAAATCCAAAGTTATATACCCATTTATCTATTGGGACTACTTATGCTGAAAATTTGTATTTCAGCAACAACGATTCATTAAATCTAGTAGAAAAATTTTATCCTAAGTCTTTTACTCCAGATTTTAACTTAAGCATTGATTATAGAACGAAACCTTGGATTAGCTTTCACGCAACAGGTGCTTATGGAACTACATTTGTTTATTTAGATAATGTTCCAAGAAAACAACAGATCTCCTATGGCTTTAGAACTGCTCCTTTTTACAAAAACAAAAGAACATTTTTACGAACTCTTCGTGCTGAATTTATCGGATACTACATTTATTTGCCAGACATTAATCAGTCAATAAAATCAGTTCTGCCAATATTTCCTTATTTTTATTGGCAATGGACGATCAAAAGAAAAGAGAAAAACGGAGTTCAACAAAAAAAGCTTTAACATACACAAAAATGCCTAATTTCTGCCTAAAAATACGGACACCTAAATAATTACAAAAAAAAGAGACCATCCAAAATGGATGATCTCTTTCTGATTGTTTGTTTGTGATTTATTATTTCTTCAACAAATCTCTTATTTCAGCAAGTAGTACTTCATTTGCGGGTGGTCCAGCTGGAGCTTCTTCTACAGGTGGTTTCTTGGTCTTGTTATATGCCTTAACGATAAGGAACATAACAAATCCAACAATCAATAAATTGATGATTGTGTTAATCCACTCCCCGTACATGATTGCGTTTTCTGGTTTAGTAATCTTGCCATCGGCGCCCATTACAGCTTCATCTAAGACAACTTTCATCTTAGCAAAGTCTAAACCGCCAGCAAAGTGTCCGACAAATGGCATCGCCACTTTAGATACGAATGCGTTAATTACTTGCCCCAAAGCACCAGCCATAATAACGGCTACTGCGAAGTCTATGACGTTCCCCGTCATAATAAAATCCTTAAATTCCTTGAACATAGTCAATTGTTTTAGTTTTGTAATGTCACAAAAGTACTAAAAAAAACTAATTTCAACTAATTTCTTCACGAATTTTATTTAAAGCGGATCCGGCCTTCACCCATTCTATCTGTTGAGCGCTATAAGTATGGTTCACTTTAAACTTCTCTTTGGTGCCATCGGCATGCTTCAAAACCACGGTTAATGGCTCTCCTGGCGTAAATTTATTAAACCCTAAGATGTCCACGTTATCATCTTGACGCACCTTATCATAGTCCTTTACATTCGCAAATGTCAAAGCCAACATACCTTGTTTTTTTAAGTTGGTCTCATGAATTCGTGCAAAAGACTTCACAATAACTGCCTTAACGCCTAAGAATCTAGGTTCCATAGCGGCATGCTCTCTCGAAGAGCCTTCTCCGTAGTTTTCTTCTCCAAAAACAACCGTACCGATGCCTTTTTTCTTATAAACCTTCGCAGACTCAGGGACTTCCATATACTTGTTTTTTACCAAGTTTAGGACTTTGTTCGTTTCATCATTAAAGGCATTCACCGCTCCGATAAGCATATTGTTGGAGATATTCTCTAGGTGTCCACGATAAGTCAACCAAGGTCCCGCCATAGAAATATGGTCTGTAGTACACTTTCCCTTTGCTTTGATAAGCACCCGCATATCTTTCAGCTCTTTGACGGTTAGTGGTACAAAAGGCTTCAACAATTGAATGCGATTAGATTTCTTATTAACTTTCACCTTCACCTTGCTGCCATCTGCTAAAGGTGCTTCATATCCTGGGTCATCTACAGCAAATCCTTTTGGCGGAAGCTCCTTACCCACAGGCGGATTTAGCTTCACTTTTCGTCCATTTTTATTCACTATTTTGTCCGTCAAAGGGTTAAATGTCATGTCACCAGCAATGGCCATTGCGGTCACAATTTCTGGTGAAGCCACAAAGGCATAAGTATTAGGATTGCCATCTGCTCTCTTCGAGAAATTTCTATTAAACGAAGTGATGATAGAGTTCTTTTTATTTGGATTTCGAGTTTTACGATCCCATTGCCCAATACAAGGGCCACAAGCATTTGCCAAGACCATCGCCCCCATATCTCTAAAACTCTTTAAAATTCCATCACGTTCAACAGTGTATCGAATCATCTCTGACCCAGGTGTCACCGTAAACTGAGCTTTAACTTTCAAATTTTTCTTAACAGCCTGCTTGGCGATAGAAGCCGCTCTGGTCAAATCTTCATAGGAAGAGTTGGTGCAAGAACCAATCAACCCGACTTCCATCTTGGATGGATATTCATTTTTCTTGACTGCTTCCGCAAATTTAGAGATAGGCCAAGCCAAATCCGGCGTAAATGGCCCATTGATATGTGGCTCTAGCTTCGATAAGTTAATCGTAATGACTTGGTCGAAGTATTTCTCAGGATTCTTATAAACTTCGGGGTCACCTGTCAATTCTTTTTTAACTTTATCCGCCATTTTGGCCACATCAGCACGGTCGGTTGCTTCCAAATAGCGCTTCATGCCTGCATCATACCCAAAAAGCGAAGTTGTAGCGCCTATTTCTGCCCCCATGTTGCAGATAGTTCCTTTTCCTGTACCAGAAAGGCGCTTAGCGCCAGGGCCAAAATATTCTACGATGGCTCCTGTGCCGCCTTTCGCCGAAACAATACCCGCTACTTTCAAGATGACATCTTTTGCGGAAGCCCAACCTTTCAAGCTACCTGTCAACTTGATACCGATTAATTTGGGCATTTTTAACTCCCAAGCCATCCCAGCCATGACATCCACCGCATCCGCACCACCCACTCCGATAGCGACCATACCCAGTCCACCTGCATTTACGGTATGCGAGTCAGTTCCAATCATCATTCCACCTGGAAATGCGTAGTTTTCTAGCACAATTTGGTGAATAATCCCAGCCCCAGGCTTCCAAAAACCAATCCCATATTTATTAGAAACCTTTTTCAAGAAATCATACACTTCCGAATTGACATCTTCTGCAATTTTCAGGTCTTTCTTTGCACCTACTTTGGCCTGAATCAAGTGGTCACAATGTACGGTTGATGGTACTGCCGTTTT
This sequence comes from uncultured Saprospiraceae bacterium, assembly GCA_964438645.1. Lineage (GTDB taxonomy): Bacteria > Bacteroidota > Bacteroidia > Chitinophagales > Saprospiraceae > HyVt-613. The sequence goes on from CAYTLX010000019.1 coordinate 3,177, forward strand.
GTCTTTTCCAGCCATCATAAATTGCAGTAGAGCCATTTGGGCCGTTGCATCTTGCATCGCGACACGATCTGGCGCAAAATACACATAGTCTTTACCCCGCTTATACTTCTTCAATTTTGAATCAGGGTGCAAATGCGTATAAAGAATTTTTTCCGCAAGGGTCAAAGGTGTTTTAATCTTTTTCCGAACTTTTTCCATTTTCTTTGGAAGTTCTTCATACACCTTTTTTATCATATCAATGTCAAAAGCCATACTTTTAGGTTTTTTTGTGTTAAAATCAAGCAACAAATGTACAAAACTAATAGCAAATTAGCCATAGGTTAAGTAAGATTGTTATACGAGAAAAGTCAATATTCGGACAATTTACACCGAAAATAGTGTTAAATTACTCCTAATCTTTATCTTAAGGCGCTTTAGGGCTGATTTTTGTCATAAAAAAGACGATATTTGCAGAGTAAACTGTCGCAATTCTCACGAGACCAAGACGACTTTTGTTAAAAATAAAAATAATTACATGAAAAAGATTCTTTTCTTAGTGGCTTTCTTTAGCATCGCTTCGATGGCTAACATGAACGCACAAACCAAAGCAACGGACCTTTCTGTTGCCATGAATGCTGCCAAAACTAATCCTGACATCATTCAAAAAGTGGGTAGCGATGGAGCAATCACTTTCAAACAAAAATCTGTATGCTCAAAATCGGGCAAAGTAAGCTACAAGCCTGTTTCTTATAATGCAGAAACGAAGTCATGGGCTGCAGCTCCTGCTTCTTGTTCAAAAGGTGCTGCCAAGTCTTGTGCTGGTAAAAAAGGTGGAAAAGCTTGTTGCGCTGGTAAAAAAGGTAAATCTTGTTGTGCAGGCAAAAAGTCTTGCAGTGGCAAAAATGCCAAGTCTTGCAGCGGCAAGAAGGGTAAATCTTGTAGCGGTGGAAAATGCGGAAGTAAAACGACTGGAGCTAAATCTTAGTGGTTTATTCCTTTAAGTAAAAAGCCATTCTCTCACGAGAATGGCTTTTTTTATTTCCACTTCACTCTTTTCCAAAATAAACTAATCATCCCAATTCCAGCAATATAAATGGTATGTACTAAGAAAGATGGTACAAACACCCGTAGCAAGTCTTTCCGCGCAAAATAGCCACTCGCTTCTCGAAGTAGCAAATAATCTCCCAATAGCTTCATCAGTAAAACCAATATCCAGTATTTTGTCCAAATAAAGACAACTAACCAAAGCGATGTAAAAAACACCCACGCAAGCACTATTTGTAGGACTTTATCTTCGCTCGCCGTGTTTTTGCTTCCCCATCTGATTCGTTGCCGAAAAAATCCCGTCCAAGTTGAGACTGCCTTGGTACGAACAATGGCGTCTAAATTCTTATTAAATTGAATGCCTTTCGGAAATTGTTGGGCAATCTTACTTACCAAAAACATATCATCTCCTGACGCAATGTGCTGATTCCCTTCATAACCGTGCACAGATTGGAATATGGCTTTCGGAAAAGCCATATTGGCGCCATTGGCTAGGTAGAATTTATTAGTACTGATTCCCGCTCCAGTTATGAGCATCATCCCCATAAAATCCAAGGATTGGAATTTTTCCAAAAAGCTTTTTTCGTGATAAAAGACGACAGGGCTTGCAATGAACTTTGGCTGCTGGGTTTCATAGAGCCATGCTACGGATTGCAACCATTGCGCATCCATCACACAATCAGCGTCAGTAGTCACCATCAACTCGCCTTTGGCGTAGGCAACTCCTTGAGTGACGGCCGCTTTTTTGCCGCTTTTTTCTTGTGCATTTAGGAGATGAAAATTATCAGGCAAATCTATTTTAGCCATTTGCGCAAGCATATCATCGGTCGAATGATCATTGACAATAATAAATTCTACCAGATGTTTGGGATAATTTTGCGCAAGCAGATGACGGAGTAACAACCCAATATTACCAGATTCATTTTTGGCGGCAACGATAACGGAAATAGGGGTATTGGGCAAAAAATCTTCAGGGGTATGGCGACTAGGCATAACTTGCCATGCTTTTTTTAGCGCAAGCGTCATCAGCAAATAACCCAATCCCAATACAAGCCCCAAAATGGTCAGAATCGCCATGGGAGACTACAATTCAAAAAATTGGTCATAGTCATCATCCGATTTCTCTTCAGATTTTGGTTTGGGCTCGACTTCCGTCAAATCTTCAAACTCGGTAAATGGCTCTTCTTTTTGTTGTGTTTGTGCTGGCGGCGGCTCAAAGAATAAGTCAAAGGGCGTCCGTGGTGTGCGCTCCCTTTCGGGAATGGGCTTTCGCAAAGCTTTAAAAAATAGATGCAATGCCACGAAGGGATATAGCAAAAAGGTCAATAATATCGCTCCAATGCCTAGCATCGGCATGGTTTTGACCAAGCGACCTAACTGCTTGACATAATTAACCACGACCTTGTATCGGATGATCAATGCGCCAATAATCAGCGCTGGAGAAGCCCAATACAAGAACTTTGTAAAGGCGGAAAAAAGGTAAAACAAACCAATTATCAACACGACCACAAAGGCAAGAGACAGTATGCCCCCAAATGGATTGTTGCTTCTATTTTGATAATTAAAATTCATACCACGAAATTACAAATTTTATGCACAGATTGTAGGAATTTTGGATGGGTTTCTTGTTTTATTCGATAAAGCAGTTGGTTTTGACGTATTTCATCCATAAAAGACATAAAAAAGCCCAAGCAATGGAAACATCACTTGGACTTCTAATAATCATGAACTTAGTTTTGATTAGTTTTTCACAAATCGTTTCACTAAGCGCTTTTCTACATTTGAAAATTCAATCATATAAAGACCTTTTTCCAAACTTGATACATCAATTCCATTTTCAGCAACCTTACCCTTCAATATAGTTTCCCCAACCATATTTAGGATTCTAAAATTACTCAAGTTTTCACCAACAAATTCTACATTCAATCTATCAAGAACAGGATTAGGATAAATTGATACATCGTCATTTGTCAAATCATTTTCCAATTGTGCCTTGTTCTGAATAGTCTCTACCTGATTCTCTCCTGGAAAACCTGTAACACCAGCAAAAGTAGCCGCATTCAATGCAAATCCGTCAACGGCCATATCACCCTGCCAAGTATTACCTGTAGTACCACGGAATCGCAAAGTCAGCATGTTTCCAGCAAATGCACTTAAGTCGATAAATGCAGTATGCCATTGATTGCCTTGGTTTCCACCTTTCGCCCAGATATTAGTCCAGGTCACACCTCCGTCTATACTTGCGTCAAAAAATAACTTACCCATATTAAAACCGCCATACATGTGGTACGAAAATTTGCATTTAGCATAATTCATTCCAGTGAAGTCCAAGCAGGGGCTATTAATAATAGTCGTCTTGTACGGATAGTTAGGATTAGAAGACTCAACATAAATGTAATAGCTTCCTGTATTCGCAGAGCTTGGCCCAGTTCCTGAAGATGGTGTTCCTCCCGTTCTTAATGCCCAATCAAAGTCGTCCCCATAGTCTTGTGTCCACAATCCAAAGGTGTTTTCAAAATCTTCGTAATAAGGAAATGATGACACGCAGCTACAACCATCGGCAATTGCAAAGCCATCAACGGCCATATCGCTCCTATATCCATTACCTGTTATACCATGAAATTTAAGCATCACTGTGCTTCCAGCATATGCGGCCAAATCTACTGAAGCAGTATGCCAAGAATTACCTTGGTTGCCACTCTCGCTCCAAAGGATATTCCATGTTACACCATTATCAGTACTTACAAATAGTCCCAATTTTCCCATTGTTGAGCCGTACATGTTATACTTAAATTTGGCTTTAGGACAAGATAACGAACTAAGGTCAAAACATGGACTATTAAGTATAGCCTCTTTGTATGGGTTATTGGGGTAAGAAGATTCCATATAAACATAATAATTGCCTACAGCAGCGGATGTTGGACCTGTACCTGTTGACGGTGTAGAACCGGAATGAACCGTCCAATCAAAATTGTCTCCACTTCCTTGCGTCCACAACCCCAAAGTATTTTCAAAGCTCTCGAAATACGGATAGGTTGTTACAGTTGACACACAACTATTTGTTCCTCCACATGATGTACCAACACCCACTGCGCACCAAGCTTCAGTTACGGCAATCTCTGCTGCCGACCCTGCTCCAAACAAGTCAATTGCTGACTGAATACCAGCAGTTCTAGCATCTATGTACTGAGAACCTGGAATAAGGTACACATTAATCATACGATACGCAATTTTGGCTGCATCATCAATGCCAATTCCTGTAACTCCATAAGCATAACCAAAATCATTTACTCCTGCTCCACCATCACTTACTAAATAATACCAATAATTTAGAACTCCGCTATTGGTGTGTACTCCACCATTGTCACTAGCCCCATAATGCCAATTTGTCCCTAAGTAGGTATCAGGTTGACCCTCTGCATTTGGGTTACTCATGTCTCTAAGAGCAATATGCCCTGGTCTCATGTCTATCTCTTCACCTATAAGCCAATGTTGCTTAGTTGGGTCTGTAAAATGCTCAATCGATGCACCCCAGATATCAGAAAAGCCTTCATTCATTGCTCCAGACTCATAAGAGTACGTCAAGTTTGCAGTATTAGCCATCACAGCATGTCCAATTTCATGTGCAACAACGTCAATGGATGTTAGGGCATCGAATCCACCAGGACCACTACCGTCACCATAGGTCATTACACTTCCATTCCAATAAGCATTATTGTAAGAACTGGAATAATGTACATAGCTTTTAATTTTAGCTCCTGCATCATCATAACTATTCCTACTATGGTTTAGCAACCAATAATCGTAAGTCATTTCTGCCCCCCAATGAGCATCCAATGCAGCATTATCTTTTGCGGCATTATTATATTCAGCAGCAGTCCAAGAATTATCATTATCAACAAAGTCAACCGCTGAGCTATAGTTGGTGCCCGTATTCATGTCGTAAGTTTCTATCCCAAGCCCTCGAACTGTCTCGCGCAACCGAAAGCCTCCTTTAGCAAGTCCTGTCTGTATAGTCCGAGTTCCAGAATATCTCGTGTCTGCTATACCCGATGGGGGCGCATCATTCATTGCTTCAACATGATGAATAATCCTATCAGCGTACAAAAATGCGCCAGAATTTGCGTCTATATAAATGTATGCCCGACTCACTGGGTTCGTTGCATAAATGTCAAACTTGTAAGCCAATTTCATTTGGGGAAGCCCTCTTTTTTCTTTCAAAATCGGAAGTATGACCAGTTTACCTTTTGGTTTTGAATATTGCATTATTGCTGCATCGGGGCTATCCCACATATATTCCTTTGCGCCGACATGAGCAATTGCGAGCTCTAAGGCATGAGATTTTGCTAATTTAGGATTTATATCCAAATCGCCAACGCTATAATACTCCCCGTTAAAAGATTTAATTAAGCCGTCCTTCGCATGTACATTATAACGCCCAAATTCAACATCAAGACCTTTGTATGTTTGTTGAAATTTAGTATGCGTCATTCCTAAGTCATCTGAAGTTTGTCTCTGTGAGTAATAGTTCTCTACAGAAGTCAAATTCATTTTCTGGCGCAGCAAGTCTTTAGAATCTGCAACTGCGCGCTTCTCTTTCAAGATTTCAAATTTTGGCGCTTTATGAGACTGCTCACTCTGCGCATAAGCTGAAATACTAAATATTGATACTATTATTAATAGCACCAATCGTCTGTAATTCTTAATCATAATAAAAAAATTTTGGGTTAAAAAATGTGCCCCCTTGGGGGCGTGTTCCGCAATGTTACAAATTTATATATTAACACGCAACTAAATATTAGAATATAATTCGTAATTTTATTGTTATGCGAAATATAATTCGTAATTTTATTGTTATGTAAAATATAATTCCGAATTTCACTTTTATCTTTTACCAAATAATCTCCTGCCAAATAAATTCCCTTTGGCAGCGTTATGTACCAAAATGTCCAAATGTCCAAAATAGGAGAATCCTTATACGCTATCTACGCCATACAAAAATATAGCACGAAGAAGAATTTGGCAAAGATTTTTGATACGCCGACCATCCAGCAGTTGCCTGCAAAAGAGTATCTCCAAAAAATAGAAGAAATGCAGAATGCTTTGGTGGTGGATTTACGTACGCCTTTGGAATATAAGTCGTCCCATCACCCTAGAGCCATAAATATCAATTTTTTATACAATTTTAAGGAGAAAATAGCAAAGCTCGACAATACCAAGCCTATTTTTATCACCTGCTTGACGGCGCATCGCAGCCCTTATGCCGCACTTTTGCTCAAAAATTTGGGCTTTACAGAAATCTATGATTTAAAAGGTGGATTTGTGACTATTCGCTCTTTGATTTGAAGTATTTTTTTTTGTTCAATTGTGCAATCGTTGAGCTTACTCCGAAAAGTCGTTGTAATTTATAGCTAAGGAATGGAGCAAAACTTTATTTTGGGGCGCTACAAAAAAAGAACATTACTTTTCCAATTGGACTCAATATTTAAAGACTTTAACAATACATCTACAATACTATCGTGAAACTTTCCCAAAAAGTCTTTACTTTCGCATAAAAAACCATGCGTTTTCTACTACTTTTTCTGTTGTTTATTGGTGCTAGCTTGGTCTGGCAAGGTTGTAAGACCCAAGAAGTCTCTTTTAAAGATTATAAAGGTCCGAAGCTGATATTTGGTAAAGGGGGCGGATTTACGGGTGCCGTAGATGAATATACCGTTTTCCCCAATGGTCAAGTTTTTCTCAAGCAAAATGAAGGAGCGGTTACTGCTTACGCAAAAATTAAAAAGAGAAAAGCCAAGAAACTCTTCAAAAAGGCAATTGAGATGGACTTGATGAAAATGTCCTACAAAAAGCCTGGAAATATGTACTATTACATTGGCTACAAAAAAGATAAGGAATTTTCTAAATCTACTTGGGGGCGTGAAAAGCACCTAATCAATGAGCCTTTAGATGCCTTTTTTAAGACCTTTTTTGAGCTTCTTCCGAAAAACAAGCCTACTGGAGCTTCCAGTGTGAAATAATTATCAAACCCAAAACTTTAAAATTACGGATTATGAAATCTCTAATACCTATACTCATAGGGCTCATGTTCTTTGCGAATCCTATTTTCGCTCAAAAAGGATTAAAAACCATTACCCCTAAAAAAGCATCAAGCGGCATTAAGTCCGCACCTGTGGGCTCGCTGAATCGTGCCACTTTGCCGTCAGGGTCTTCTTATTTTAATAATACCTTAAGTAGATTTGAGCCAATGGCCAAGCCTACTGGACAGAGCCGATCTAATGTGATGATTGGTAGCCCCATCAAAGTGGTCGCTTTTTCGCCGCAAGGCTTACCCACCTGGGTAGATGGTAGCTTGTCCATCAATACGAGAGACATAAATATAGAAGATCAGGCGTATCTTTACTTGGATGAGCTAAAGTCTCGGATGCACATTGCACACCCAAATGACGAATTTATCATCACTAAGCAACAACAAGATGATGCAGGAAAGACACACATCCGCATGGAGCAATCGTTCAATGGTTTGCCGATTTATGCCAGTGAAATCATCCTTCATGCTAAAGATGGTAAAATTATTGGATTTAATGGTCATTACCAACCGACTCCAACTGTTGACATTAATCCTAGTTTGGCGAAAGCCAATGCCATCAGCTTAGTTAAAGATGATCTTGCGACCAAAGCGACTTTTGCGCCTTTTCCGCAAGGGAAGCTAGCGGCACAGTTTGCGCCAGCGCATCAGGAAGTGACACAATTGGTTATTTATTATGATGATAATAAGGTGGCGCATTTGGCTTGGCAGCTGAATATTCACCCTAATGTCACCGAAGAATGGTTGTATCTCGTGGATGCTCATAGTAGCAAAATCTTGGATGCTCATATAAATAGTTGTCAATTTGCGCACAATGACCAAATAAAAGCCGCCATCAAACAGGCGAAGGAAACGAAAAAAATAGCTGCGCCGACAGTTGCCCAAATGGATCCTTTGGATGGTAGCTTAGACGCTAGTGGCTTGGATTTGAATAATTTGCTTCGCCAATTTAAGACCTATAACATAACTGCTCAGAGTACTAATTTTATGATTGATGTCACAAGATCAATGTATAATGCAAGTGGCTCGAACCTACCTGATGAACCCGCAGGGGCCATCTGGACGATTAACGGAAATAATACGAGTCCCCAAGGTAATGACTTTCAGGTGACGCATCTCACTAATGGTTCTAATAATTGGAGCGACAAGAAGGCCGTTTCGGCACATTATAATGCCGGATTGGCTTATGATTATTACAAAAATACTTTTGGTCGTAATTCTATCAATGGGCAAGGCGGAACCATCATCTCCATCGTTAATGTAGCAGACCAAAATGGGCAAGGTATGGATAATGCCTTTTGGAATGGTAATGCGATGTTTTACGGCAACGGAAAAGATGCCTTTAAGCCATTGGCGGGTGCGTTAGATGTAGCTGGACACGAAATCTCTCACGGGGTGATTCAGAATACTGCCAACTTGGAATACAAAGGAGAATCTGGTGCTTTGAATGAATCATTTGCGGATATTTTTGGGGCGATGATTGATAGAGATGATTGGAAGATGGGGGAGGATGTGGTTTTTACGAATGTTTTTCCTTCAGGGGCTTTGAGAGACTTGTCGAATCCGCATAATGGCGCTTCACAGCTTGGTCAGGCAGGGTTTCAACCTGCACATGTAAACGAGCAATATGGCGGTAGCCAAGATAATGGCGGAGTACATATCAATAGTGGAATTACCAATAAAGCCTATTATCTGATTGCTACGGCCATCACTAAAGATAAGGCGGAAAAAATTTACTACAAGGCGTTGACGGATTATTTGACGAAGCACTCTCAATTTAAAGATTTGCGGATTGCGGTATTAAAAGCAGCAGAAGATATTTATGGAGCGGGTTCTAATGAAGTGAATGCGATTGGGCCTGCTTTTGACCAAGTGGGTATTACAGGGCCTAGTAGTGGTGGCGGTACGACCAGCCCTAACAATAAATATCAAGATGATTTAGCGCCCAACCCTGGGGCTGATTATATCGTTTATCGGGATGCTACTAAAGGAAATAAGCTAAGTATAGTCAATAGTGCTTGGACTGTTTTTCCTAACTTTTCTTCGACTATGGAATCTTTGACTCAGCCAACGGTCACCGATGACGGGGCAAATATCCTTTATGTGGCACCTGATTATACCGTCCATAACATTACATTGGACTGGCAGATGGGTAGTATTACGGAAGAAGTGTTTATCAATACAAACGACAATAGAAATGTAGCAGTGGCTCCAGATGGTAGCCGTTTGGCTGTTTTATCAACGAATAATGATAGTATCATTTGGGTTTATGACTTTGGGCTTCAAGATTGGAAAAATTTTGTTTTATATAACCCAACTATTGACTCTATGGTGACTTACAATGTAGATTTTGCCGATGTGATTCATTTTGATTATTCGGGTGAGTACATCATGTACGATGCGCAAAGCACCAATAAGAATAGCCAAGGGACGGATGTATCTTATTGGGATATTGGCTTCATACATGTGTGGGATAATGGAACTAATACTTGGTCTGACGGAAACATTGAAAAATTATTCTCTGGCCTTCCGGAAAATGTCAGTGTGGGTAATCCGACTTTTGCCAAAAACTCCCCATATATCATTGCTTTTGATTATTTTGATGATAGTAACCGCTGGCTCTGGGGGGCTAATGTAGAATCTGGAGATGCCGAAGAAATCGCTGAAAACGATGTGTATTCGCGCCCTTCTTTTGCTCCTAGTGACAAGTTTTTGATTGCCGACTCTGGTATTAACGGTGGACCTGCTACCGAAATCTATACGGTTTCTTTGGCGCCGAGCAAGTATCAATATGGTGGTAGCTTACAACAAATTATTGATACTGCAGGCTGGGGCACTTGGTTTGCCAATGGTACTCGCTCCTTGGTCTTAGATGCCGACCAACCTTTGGAAGATAATAAGATGGTTATTGCTCCGAATCCATTTAACACTTCGCTTTCTATTCGTGGAAAAGAAGGCCGTATCATCCAACAAGTCAATGTTTTTGATACCCAAGGTAAATTGATTGCTAGCCAATCTCCTAATCGCTCTAATACAAGTATTGATATGGTGGCTTATCCTGCTGGGCTGTACTTTGTTAAAATTATGGATCAGGATGGGGATGTGCGGTTGATTAAGGCGGTGAAGCGGTAGTTTGTCCT